>JAGWQI010000004.1 GCA_028870105.1 Patescibacteria group bacterium | reverse complement strand
AAAGCCATGGCCAAACTGACCCCCACCCGCACGCCGGTGTAACTGCCGGGCCCCTTATTTACCACGATTTTTTTGATATCCGAAGCTTTTAACTTTGACAGTTTTAAAAATTCATGGAGCCTGCCCAGCGTTTCGTGGCTCTTGTGGGGATCGATTTTATAAGTTTTCCTAAAAGTTTTCTCGTTTTTTAATGCGAAGACCACGTTATGAGAGTCGGTAGTGTCAATATATAGAATCATGATAGTAGTAAATATTAAGTAGTCAGTAGAAAGCAGCAAAAGCAAATACAAAGCGGGCCCACACGCTTAATACTTACTACTTTCTACTCAATTCTTGTTTTTCAAGTTCTTCCCGCACCGCTTGGCGGTCATCCCAATCGATCCGTTTGTTGCCGGGCAGGACCAAAAACTGCTCGCTGCCCTTGCCAGTAATCAGCACAATGTCACCGGGCTGGGCCAGAGCCAACGCCCGGGCAATGGCCTGGCGGCGGTCCAGCACGGTTTCTACGGTCTTAACTTTGCGCCTCTCCCCGGCCTGAGCCATGCCGGCCAAAATATCATCGGCAATCTTTTGCGGGTCGCTGTCGTAAACGTCGTCGTTGGTAATAATGCTAACATCGGCAAACTCGGCGCTGGCCCGGCCAAAAATCTGCCGTTTGGCAACATCGCGATGCCCGCCGGTAGAGCCAAAAACATGAATGAGTTTTTGGTGCGGCATGCGACTGGCGGCCAAAAGCGCCGCGCGGATCGACGCCGGCTCACAGCCGTAGTCCACAAAAATTTTGAAGCCTCGGTTATTCAAAAGGTCTTCCATGCGCCCGGGTACGCCGGCAAAATCCTCCAGGGCCGCCGTTGCCGCCTCAATGGTTACCCCCAAATAATAGGCACCGGCTACGGCCATCAACGCGTTATAAATGTTGAACTGCCCGGGCAAACGCAAGCGCAATTTTTTATTCTGAATCACGAACCCGTCCGGCGTTTCCTGCGCTTGGAAAATTTGATCCACGCGGGTGCAGGTGGGGTGCTTCAACGTAATGCCAAACTTCACGTCCACCGGAAACTGCAAAAAGTAGCCGGCGTCCTCGTTGTCCAAATTTACGCCCGCAATTTTTTTAGGGAAAAAAGCTTTAGCGCGATGCCGCTGCAGCGAGGCAAACAGCCGACCCTTGGCCGCGCGATACTTTTCAAACCCGCCGTGCGCCTCCACGTGCGCATGCGAAAGGTTAGTCATTAGCACCATATCAAAATTTATCCCCCAATGCCGATTTTGGGCCAAGCCTTCGGAAGTGCTTTCAACTATTGCCACGCGGCAAGCGTTGCGCGCCATGGCCCGCAATTCCCGCTGCAACAACATCTCATTGGGCATGGACAGCCCATGCTTGTTAATAAAGCTATTTTGGCCGTCAAAAAAATCCACGGTCGTAATGTAGCCGGTCTTGATCCCCGAACGGTTTAAAATATGCGCCAGCAAATGGATAGTCGTGGATTTGCCGGCCGTGCCGGTAATACCAATAACCACCATTTGCTCGCCCGGCCGGCCGTAATACCAATGGGCGCAAGTGGCCAAAAAGCCGTGGTAAAAAGGGCGCAGGGCCCGTTGCCAGCCGAACGGGATGATTGTCCTTAAAATTTTTTTCATTGAGCTCATTATAGCGAAAAATTTAAAAATATCCTATAATGCGGTTAAGACAAACGCGCAGATGGAAACCAAGACCCAACAAAATATCACGACTCAGCCCGATCGGTTTGGCCTGGCTTGGCAAAGCTCCACGGACGCCTGGGCGGTTTGCGCCCAGTATGACGGCTTTTGGCTAACTTTTTCGCCCAACCGCAAAACGATCTGGCGGTTTTGGCAGTGGCAGATGTCCGAATCCGCCGCCCTCCCCGAAAACCAAGTCAATGTTTACCAGCTGTTCAGTCTTCCGGCCAGACAAGCCTGGCGACAAGCCGACCGCCTGGCAAAAAAAGCTAACCGGACCATAAGCCTGGAAGACATGTTTCTTGCCTTGCTCAAACAACGGTCGGTCGCGCAGCTATTCGTCAAGCTAAAAATCAATCCGCGGGAAGCTTTCGCCTTACTGGAAAATTATGCCAAAATTTCCCCGCCGGCCACCAACAACCTGATTAAACAATTGCCGTTCGTGGCCTTCGCCCTGGCAGCCAACCTGCGCCACGACAAAATTGGCAGCCTCATGCTCTTAGGCGCCCTGGTTGAGCTTGCGCCCCAGTCGAGCATGGTCGCCGCCATTTTTAGCAACATCGGCTTAGACGCGCAAAAATGGTGGTTGGTTACCGCTTGGGTCCTGCACGTCCCGCTGCGACTGCCACAAGAAGGCATTAACGAAGACCTGGCTTATTGCTGCTGGCAAGCCCAAAATCTGGAACAAATGTTCGGCTGCTATTTTGAATTTCCGGCAGTCGAGACGGCCCTAAAAGCGGCTGCCGCTAAAAACGCAGCCACGCTGCGCCAGCACGCGCTAAAACTGCTCGTAAAGGCCGCGGGCTTGGCCAAACAAAAAAAACGCAAGACCATTACCGAACGGTTGGTCTTGCAAGCCGCCGCCTAATTCCCGCTTAAGCGGGAATTTTTATTTTTTCATCCAGCGCGACAAATTTTTAACAAAAATCCAAGTCCGGTTAATCCGCCGCAAAGTGTGGTAACCGCCGTAGCGCCAATCAAACGCCTTGTCGCGAGCCCCGGGGTAAGCGGCGACTTGGCCGCCAAAACCCAATTTAAATCTAACAAAACCCGGGGCGTCGCCGGCAGCGGTTTCCACTCCCCAAAAATCATAAAACTTTAGCCCCATAGCCTTGGCGTCCTGCATGGCTTGCCAGTGCAGCGCATACGGAGCCATAACCTCGCGGCGGTGAGCCGAAGAACCGCCAAATAAGTAACTACGCGTAACGCCAAAATCCAAAATAATCGCCGCGGCCAACAGCTGCTTTTGGAGCAGCGCCTTATACACATAAACTTTCAAGTCCCCGGCCGTCCCCTGCCGGCCAAAAAAATCCAGCAACTCCTGGTAATAGCTGCGTGAAAAAGTTTGAAACTCCTGCCGGCCGGCCGTTTGCATAATCAAGTCCAAGGCCTCGCCAAAGTACAGCCCGTGGCCCGGTACCACGGCCAAATCGCTGCTGACCTCCACCCCGTGCTTTTGCGCCAAGCGAATATTGTAGCGTGTTTTGGGGTGCATGTGCGCCAACAGCTCCTGCGCTGCGGGCGTTAAATCAACCACCAAAGTTTTTCCCGGTTGAATATTCAACGACTTCTTGCCGAACATTTCAAAACCCGGAAGTTTTTGCTTTGGCTCCAGTCTCAAAAATACCGCCCCCCCAAACCTTTGCCGCAATTCCTGAACCAAAAATTGAAAATCTGCAGTTGAAAACTGGAAGCCGTTTTCCACCACCGGCCCGTACGGTGCGTAAATATAAAACCGCCCCAGCGGCAGCGGACTTTTCACAACTTGAAGACTGCCAATAACCTCGCCGGAATCCGCCAACAAAAAAAACCGAAACACCGGCCGGCCCAACTGTTCCTGCCACCCTCCCCAAATCCAAGACTGTAAAAAACTGCCGCCCGTCTGGCCGGCGACAAACTGGTTAAACTGGTCTTTGTCGCCCAATGTCAACTCTCTTAACTTCATAACGAGTATTTAAATAAATGTGCTGGCGCCGGCTAAAAGTTTAAAGCTTAAGCCGAGCGCAAAATGCTTTAAGCTTTGCCCAAGAATTTTAACGCTTCTTTAAGCTGCTGCTGGCTGGGCAAACCCGCGTCGATCTTTTTTAGAGCTTCACGCACTTCGCGCTGGTTATAGCCTAAGGCAATCAAGGCTTCAAAGACCTCGCCACTGGCTGCCGCGCCAGTCGCTTCCAACGCGCCGACTTTAGACTTTAATTCCACAATAATTTTTTCCGCGGTCTTTAGCCCCACGCCGGAAATGCGCGTGAACACGGCCGCGTCCTGGTTGGCAATGGCCTGGCGCACGGTCTCCACCCGCGCCGCCGACAAAATCGCCAACGCCACTTTTGGCCCCACGCCGCTAACGGTAATCAGCAGCTCGAAAAATTGTAAAGTAGAAAAATCCGGCAAGCCGAACAGCGCCTGGCCGTCTTCGGAAACTTTGTGGTAAACATACAGGGCCACGGTTTCGGCCAGCTTATTTTCCAGCGTCTCAGGCGTCACAAAAACTTTGTACCCCACGCCGCTGTTTTCTAAAATTATATAGTTAACGCTTTTCTCTAAAATGACACCTTTTAAATATGCAATCATAACGTTATTTTACCACTAAACACACCATTGACAAAACCGGCAAAAATGGGTAAAGTAACTCCACCCTAGCTCATTATTATTTGCCCTCATAAGGGGCCGGCGGACACCTCGCATGTCTAAGGGTTTCCTCTTAAACACCCGCACGCCACACATGGTCCTACCGGACTAAATGCGCGACGACGCGGGCAAAATGCCAGGACCGCCGGGCATTCATACCTTTCATCAGTTCGCCGTGACTCTTACATAGGGGGGAGTTGCGGTATCGGCGCGCTCGCGTTGCGAGGCTCGCGAGAGGGGCGGCGACTCACTGCACACAAGCAGCGAGTAAAACGGCTCACAGCCGTCGCCGTCCCGCGCCGAAATATGTTAAGGAGGATTGGGCGCAACAGATCCTTCCGCAAGGTCTGTTTGAAAATCCGCATACCTTTTGCGGATATTCGCCCTGCAGCGCGCCTAGGACCGACGGGTACGCCCGGCTGTCCAAACACGCTGCCCTAACGGGTCAAGCGAGCCTATTTCCTTTGCGCTTAAGGAATCCGTCTCGCTCGGGGGAGGCATCCCCCGCGACCCCGGACCATTTCGCGTGTTGGCGTCATCAACACGCAACGGACGTTCCGCCTTCTTTCCTGGAACGTCCGTCTTTTTTTTGTTTATTAGCGGTGATATGATATATATCCAATGCCCAAATTCCAGCTACAACCTAAATTTAAGCCGGCCGGAGACCCGCCTTCGTTAAAACTTCCGACTTCGCTAAAGCTTCGGCGGGCAAGTCGGCGGGCAAGCCAACCCCTCAACATCACCTATGAACAGATTCGTTCTTAAATCAAAGTTTGCGCCGGCCGGGGATCAACCTAAGGCCATAGACGGACTGCTTGGGTCCCTTAAAACCGGCCGCAAGTACCAAACCCTGCTCGGCGTTACCGGCTCGGGGAAGACTTTTACCATGGCCAACGTGGTGCAAAACTTGCAAAAACCCACGCTGGTTATTTCCCACAACAAAACTTTGGCTGCGCAGCTGGCCGCCGAATTCCAGGAATTTTTCCCCAACAACGCGGTGCACTACTTTGTGTCTTACTACGACTACTACCAGCCGGAAGCCTACATCCCCCGCAGTGACACCTTTATAGAAAAAGACACCCAAATCAACGAGGAAATCGACCGGCTGCGCAACGCCGCCACGCAGTCCCTGCTCTCCCGGCCCGACGTGCTCATTTGCGCCTCCGTGTCGTGCATCTACGGTTTGGGCAATCCGGCCAATTACCTAGAGCTGTCCTTAAACATCAAAAGGGGCGAAAACTATAAGCGCGACAAGCTGCTGCGCCGCCTGACCGACCTGCAGTACCACCGGAACAACCTGGAGCTCGAACGCGGCACCTACCGCGCCCAAGGCGATGTCTTGGAAATTATTTTGTCTTCGGAAGACCGCATTATCCGCATGGATTTTTTTGGCGACGAGCTCCAGCAGATTGAGGCGCGCGATCCCGTTTCCGGCCACACCCAAGAAGAGCTAAACGAATTTACTATTTTCCCGGCCAAGCACTTTGTCACCCCCGAAGACCAAATTAAAGTGGCCATAGACAAAATTCGGCTGGAGCTGGACGAGCGGCTTAGCGAACTCAAGGCCCAAGGCAAAATTCTGGAAGCGGCCAGACTGCTGCAGCGCACCAATTTTGACCTGGACATGCTGACCAACACCGGCTTTGTAGCGGGAATTGAAAACTACTCCAGACATTTGGACGGCCGCGGCAGCGGCGAGCCGCCTTCCACTTTGATTGATTATTTTCCCGACGACTTTTTGTTATTTATAGACGAATCCCACCAAAGCGTGCCGCAAATTGGCGCCATGTACGAGGGCGACCGCAGCCGCAAACAGACCTTGGTCGACTATGGCTTTCGGCTGCCTTCTGCCCTGGATAACCGGCCGCTGAAATTCGAAGAGTTTGAAAAAAAGGTCAGCCAGTGCGTATTTGTTTCCGCCACGCCAGCGCCTTTCGAGATAGAAACTTCGCTGACGCAGCAGGCTAAGTTTAAGCCTAAAAGGCTGCAACAAGAGACAGACAATAGGCAACAGGCAACAAAGTCTGTTGCCTCTTCCCTATTGTCTATTCCCTCAATTATCGAACAAATCATCCGCCCCACCGGGTTGCTGGACCCGACCATTGAGATCAAGCCCATTAAAAACCAAGTCGACGATCTTATCGAACGCATTAAAGAACGCATCCAAAAACACGAGCGCGTTCTGGCCGCCACGCTGACCAAGCGCATGGCCGAAGAGCTGACCGAATATTTAAAAGAAGACGGCGTCAAGGTCCAATACATCCACTCAGATGTGGAAACTTTTGAGCGCCTGGAAATCCTGCGCGACCTGCGCTTAGGTGTTTATGATGTCTTAGTGGGTATCAACCTGCTTCGCGAAGGCCTGGACTTGCCCGAGGTTTCCTTGGTCGCCATTTTGGACGCGGACAAAGAAGGCTTTTTGCGCAGCGAGACTTTCTTTATGCAAATGATGGGCCGCGCCGCCCGGCACTTAAGCGGCCACGTGGTCATGTACGCTGACAAAATCACCGGCTCTATGCAAAGGGCCATAGACGAAACCACCCGCCGGCGCAAGCTGCAGGAAACTTACAACAAAAAGCATGGCATTACCCCCAAAGGCATTAAAAAGGCCATTGCCGATTCCCGCTTGGCTGGATCCAAGGCTGCCGAGGAATCCAGCGTACCAAACACCGCCGCCGATCCGGCTAAAATGGACCGCCAAGAACTGAAGTTCTATGTGGACGAACTGGAAGAACAAATGGACCTGGCCGCCAAGAACCTGGAATTTGAGCTGGCCGCCAAGCTGCGCGACCGAATAGAAGAAGTCAAAAAGCTCTCCAAACTCGCCGGCAAAAAAGTTTAAGCCGCCCGCATGACTTTCTTCCCACTTACCCCTTGCCCCTATCCCCTAAGTCCTGCTATACTAAAAACCCCATGAAACCACGCCTAGACAACCCAGCCCCGCAGCCGCGCTCTTCCCACCCTAGGCTCACCACATCCCTTTGTTAAAACCCCCGCATAACTGCGGGGTTTTATAATCATCTTGAACTGGAGGGTTCAATGAAGGATGTAATCAGCTTGGATCACGAGGAAGTAGTCCACCCCCCGCAAAAACCCGTCTTGAAATTTACGGCAATCGCACCCGGCAGCCGGAAAGTTTTGCTGTCTACCGATGAAGAGATCTGGTTCACAGACAAGCGCAGCCAAGGCCAAAATCTTGGCAACCAAATTTTCATCGTAATGGAGCAGACCAACCACTATGCGGAAGCCGCCCACCTGCGCAAGCTCGCGTGGTGGAAAAAAGTTCTCCCCTGGAACTGGCGGGACAAAGGATACGTCATAATAAAGGACTACTTTTTTGTTTGCAAGCTGGTGATGGCTTATAGCGAGCGGGACTTGCCCACCTGTGACACCTTAGGGACGGCCGAGATCGCCGGCAGCGTCCTGGCTGCCAAAGTCCTCGCCCAGCGCGCCAACAACAGTAGGCGGGAGTGAACCACTCCCGCCCTTGTCTTTTTCCGCCGTTCATGGTAAAATTTCAATATTCCGATAAAACGTCCCTGCTTCGCTTTCGCTCAAGCTACGCAGGACGAGTCAAAATTTTATCGAACCTAAGTGTCGCAATTTTTTTTAAGCACTAATCACTAGCTACTAATGCCTAATACCAAATCCGCGGCCAAGGCCATGCGCCAGTCGCAAAAGCGCCGGGTGCGCAATCTCAAAGTTAAGGACAAATTTAAATCCGCGGTCAAGGAAGTCAAAAAACTGATTGCCGCCGGCAAAAAAAGCGAAGCTATGGAAGCCATGAAAGCCGCCATGTCGACGCTCGACAAAGCCGCCAAAAAGCACGTCATTAAGAAAGGCGCCGCGTCCCGCAAAAAATCCCGCTTGGCCAAAGCTTTAGCCAAACTTAAATAAAATTAAAAAACCCTCCTTGCGGAGGGTTTTTTAATTAACGTTTTTTCTTTTTAACAGCGGCTTTTTTGCCCAAAACTTTTTTTAACTCGCCGGAGACGCCGTCATATAAAGCCGTCTTTACCTTACCGAGCCCTTTTAAAACTTTCTGGCCTTCGGCCGCGGTTAACACGCCTTCGCCCTGTAATTCCTTGACCAAACCGCTAACCTTCTTGTGAGCCAGCCGAGCCAACCCATCGCTGACGCGGAAAGCCTTTTCCAATCGTTTGTCCATAAGTATAAAATTAATGACACCACCATTATAACTCTCCCAGGCGTTTGATTCAATCGGCTCCCCCGGACCGGCGGCGGACCCGTAGCAAAAACAGTACAATTAACAATAACCCCAAATAAAGCCCCCACCCGGGAATCGCGACCTTCCACTGCAAGGGGTGCGTACCGCTCTGGTAAATCAGCGCCACGGCAATAAGCAAAGCGGCCAAAAACGTGCCATAAGTGCTAAACCGAGAATTAGCGTTAAGCAGGCGCTCGTATTGCAACAGCTGCTCGGCGTTCAATTCCATCCCAAACCGACCGCGCTCTAAGTTGCTAATAATGTTCGCGGTGCTGTCCGGCAGCTTTTTGAGCAGCTCCTCAGCGGCCAAGGCCGCGGTCTGGGTTCGGTCTTTAATTTTTTCCGCGCGGAAACGGTCCAAAATAATTTTTTCCACCAGTGGCCTCTCCCACTCCTCAATCTTTAACTTCGGATCCAGATCGTGTGCCACCGCGTCCAACGTCATAATTGATTTACTGAACAACGTCAAATCCACCGGCACGCCAATGCCGTTCCTAATAGCCGCGTCCACCACCTGGTAAAATAACCTGGTAAATTCTCCGGCCTTGCCGGTGCTGGCCCACTCCAGCACCACCAGGCTAACTTCCTTGCGCAAACCGTTAACGTTAATCAATTCGCGTACATCTTTGCCCTGCGCCCGCTCATCATAATTTTCCTCCACCTGCAGCAAAATGGCCACAATCTTTTCCACGTCGCGCTGCAACAGCGCCAAAAACGCCGCCGAAGCCAGCGCGGTCAGCTGGCTGTCGAGCAGTCCAATCATGCCAAAATCCAAAAATAACAGCTTGTTGCCCGGCAGGATAAAAATATTGCCCGGATGCGGATCGGCATGAAAATAACCAAAATCAAAATATTGCCGAATAAACGAATCCGCTAACCGGTGGGCGACCAATTTTTTGTTGACGCCCCGCTGGCCGCGGCCGGCCAGCACGTCGCCCAGGCCCGCCCCTTGAACGTATTCCAAACACAGCACGCTGTCACCGGAATAATCCCAATAAACCTTGGGGGTGTAAATCCAAGGGTCGTCCTTAAAAAAATTGGCAAAAATTTCGCAATTGGTCGCCTCCTTACGATAATCTAATTCGTTCACAGTCCAACGCTGAAATTCTCTGACTATGTTTACCAAACTATAATCTTTCGCGCCCGGCACGTGCCGCTCCACAAAGTGCGCCAGCATCAGCAGCACCTCCGAGTCCAGCCGAATTTGCTGTTTGGCCCTCGGCCGCTGAACCTTCACGGCCACAGTCTCTCCCCCCTTCAGCTGCGCCTTGTAGACCTGTCCCAATGAGGCAGACGCAAACGGCTCACGGTCAAAACTCTTAAAAACTTGGGCCACGGGCCGGCCCAGATTCTTTTGGACAATTTTCTCCGCTTCGCGGTACGAGAACGGCTCGACCTGCGACTGCAACTTTGCCAGCTCCTCAATATAGGCCTTAGGCAGCAAATCAGTGCGCGTGCTTAAAATTTGCCCGAACTTTACGAAGACCGGGCCAAGCCGCTGCAGAGTCAACCGCAACCGCTGCGGCAAAACCGAATCGTCAACCCGAACTTTTTTTTGGTCTAACCGCTGGCTAAGCGGGATGTGCCGCTTCAATCCCGCCTGATAAACGAACGCCGAAAATCCCGCCCGAAACAGGACCAGCAGGATATAATTAAAACGACGGATGACTTTAAATTTTTGATACCACCGGTACAGGAACATTTTGATTTCTAGAAACGCTATTGATTATTTCCTGCCCTCAAGAGAGGGGGACAAATAAAACCCTCAATGCGATTATATCATACTACTAAATCGGCCTTTCTGCCAAATAAAAACCGTGTTAAACTAACCTTAGAGCTTACAGCATTAACCTCAAGTTTATGTTTAAAGGTTTCCGCCAGTTTATTTTGCGCGGCAACGCCGTTGACCTGGCGGTCGGCGTGGTCATTGGCGCGGGTTTTAGCGGCGTGGTTAACGCCCTGGTAAAAGATCTCATTACCCCACTGGTCGCGGCGATCTTTCAAAAACCGGACTTTTCCGGCCTCTACTTTACCGTTAACTACAGCCGGTTTTTATACGGCGACTTTATTAATGCCGTAATTTCCTTCTTACTCATTGCCTTAGTTGTCTACTACCTGGTCATCACCCCCATGAACGTATTTATGGCAAAACTCAAAAAATGGCAGCCCGAGGAAGTAACTTCCAAAACCTGTCCCGAATGCTTCAGCGAAGTACCCCTGGCCGCCAAACGCTGCAAATTCTGCACCCAACCTTTACCTTAAAAGCGAACATCAAAAAAGCCCCGGATTCCCGGAGCTTTTTTTTTGCTTTTTGTTTAAAAAAATTGGTATACCTACCCACATTATAACTCCGCCCTACAATCTCGGCTAGTAATTTAACTGCCGATTTTTACCTTTAAATAACAACAAAAATCTAGGGTGCGATAAAACCGGCAAAATTATCCCCAAACAAAACCGCTCGAGGGTCCGCTAGGCAAGTTTAGGTTTCTTTAAGTTTGGTGCGAATTAGTGTCGTCGAGATTTTAAACCAATTTATTTTCAATCCGGGATTTGCAACTTCTCGCTGTGAAAGAATTATCTTCGGTTGATTAAATTAACGATTAATTTGATCATGGCGTCTTTCTGCGCAGGCCGGCTTTCCGCAATCAGCAACGCCAAGGCCACCAGTGCGGTGTCGTTAACTTTGCGCTCGCCCTTTTTATTAATCAGGTAATTATTTTCAATTAAAAATAGCAAAAACACCAGCGAAGCAATGCGCTTATTACCATCCACAAACGGATGGTCCTTAATCGCAAAATAAAACAAGTGCGCGGCCTTTTCCTCCAGTGACCGGTATAATTCCCGACCCGCGTAAGTCTGGTAAATGCTCCCCAAGACGGCCTCGAATTTGCCGCCAACCTCTTGGCCAAACAGGCCACTGGCCTGGTTCTTGTCTACAAGGCGCTTTTTGAACCGACCAACCGACTTTAAAATTTCCTGATGCTCTAACCGCCGCGCCGGCTTGTTGCTGACGCCTTCGATTTTCAGCCGGCCTTCGTCGTACCCATGCAGTACCGTCCAGGCATTGGCGTAATCGACAATAATGTTCAGCAATTCTTTTTCGTAACCTTGCGCCTTCTGCGCTTCGATCACGTTCTGAAACAGCCTTACCGTTTGCTGTAATTCCTTCATCTCCGCGTTATGCCTATCTTTAAATTGAGCCAACCGCTGTTCATAAACGCTATAACCTTTTATGACCAAATCCCGTATCTTTTCGGTTGCCCATTGCCTGAATAGGGTAGCTTTTTTAGAATTTACCCTATACCCAACCGAAATAATCATATCCAAGTTATAGTACTTTACCCGATAAGTTTTGCCGTCTTGAGCAGTATGTGCAAAAATTGCACATACTGATTTTTCGTTTAATTCAGCGGTTTTTATAACATTACGGATATGGCGACCAATAGATGTGCGGTCCGTCGAAAACAGGCTCGCAATTTGAGCCTGGGTCATCCAGACTGTTTCGCCGTCCATCCGCACCTGCAACTGCGGCCCTTCGGCAGCTTTATAGATAACAACTTCGCCTTTTTTTATTTCTTCTGACATACGCAATAAACTTACTACTTAATACTTTCTACTCATATGGTATACTATCGTTCACCTTGTGTCAAACCCCCTATTTACTTGGGTAATAGGGTGGCCTTTAAAAAATTATTCACAATTAAATTTCAAAATTTTTAAGCCGCTCCTTACGCCCACGAATTGCTCCTGCAGTAATATCAGAGGGCTTAATGCCGCAATGCTTAAAAATTTGGTTCTCGATCTGCCGCAGCGCGTTCTCAAAGTCTTCGCGCTTTTGTACCCCTTCCGGATGGTTGTGATACCGCACCCGAAGGTCCGCCAGGCGATCTTCCAACGAGGCCAGGCCCAGCGGCATAACGCGCATATCGCTGTAAGCACAAATTTTTTTGCCAAAATCGTCGCTTCTTAAATTATCCGACGCCTGATCAAAACCCACGCAATCCACTAGCTCCGCGATCCGAGAGCTAACCCCAAGTTCTTCCACGATTTTTACAGTTGCCGTATGGCTGTCCGCGGCGTATTTGGCAATAAATTCCTGTTTGACCGCTTGCCAATAATCAAACTGTTCTTGCTCAGCCAAGCCGGTCATGTAGGCGGTGTCTTGGTTAAAAGTAAACTTCACAATGTTGCCCATATCGTGCAGCAAACACGCCGCGACAATATTTTGGCGGTCAGCCTGATCTTGAAAATTCTGACAAATAAAATCCGCCACTGCCGCCACCCGAAACTGGTGCTCTTGCAGCTGCGGCATAATTTGGTATTTTTTATAGGCTGCTAAAATTTTCATGGCTTGATTATATCAAAAAAACCGGCCCTTGCCGACTCCTGCTTGACAAAGTGATTTTATAAGGTAAAATTAATATTACGCTTTAGATGTGAAAAGGGACGGTCATCTCGGTGACCTCGAAGATACTTCCTTTAGGTGGTTAAAACTTCGCCAAACTTTATGGCATCTTAGGTGCAGGTAAGCAAAAGACCGGCTAAGCTACGAATCAGAAAGGTTAAAAAGTTGTAAAAAGTTACACGCCTACCATGATAGCGAACAGAGCCAGGCGCCTTACAAAAAAGACCCCGAGAGGTCTTTTTTTGTTTTCCATAATTCCTAATTCCGACTTCCTAATTCAATTTCAGAACCTCCGCTTCGCTCAGGATGACAGTTGCAAACAGTCTGCCCACAAATTTTGTCAATTTTATTTAATTATGTTCAATTTTGGTCAATTCCTTCATCTCCCCCCAATTGTCCCCCACCTTGCCCTCAACCCGCACCGGCACGCTGAGCTTAATGGCGTTTTCCATCATGGGTATCAATTTTTTGGCCCAATGCTCCACTCGGTCTTCCTTTACCTCAAACACCAATTCATCATGCACCTGCAGCAACATCCTGATTTCTGATTGTTGATTGCTGATTTCTTTAAAAATGTTTATCATTGCCACCTTAATTACATCCGCGGCCAGGGACTGGATGGGAAAATTCACGGCCGCACGCTCGGCAGCGGCGCGCACAAAATATTGGCTGGAGCGAATTTCGGGAAACTTGCGCATTCTCCCCAGCTCGTTGCGCACAAAACCTTCCTGGTTAACTTGCAGCTTAACATTCTCAATATATTGTTCGACCTGCGGGTAGGCGGCAAAGTACTTGCTAATAAATTCCTTGGCCTCGGCCCGGCTGACTTCGCCAATGCGCGACGACAGCCCAAAGCTTGACAAGCCGTAAAGAACGCCAAAGTTAATAGTCTTGGCGTCGCGCCTCATGTCGGCCGTAACCTTGTCCGGCCCCACGCCAAAAATACTGACCGCGGTGTTAGTGTGAATGTCTTCCTCGTGCTTAAAAACGCGCAGCATATTTTGGTCCTGGGCCAAATGCGCCACAATGCGCAATTCGATTTGGGAATAATCCAAGCTCAGCAGCTTAAAACCTTTTTCAGCCACGAACGCCTGCCTTATCTGGCTGCCCAGGCCCTGGCCGCGCACCGGAATGTTCTGCAAATTCGGGTCCGTGCTCGACAGCCGGCCGGTGGCGGCAATGGTTTGGTTGTAGCTGGTATGAATGCGGCCGGTCTGCTTGTTGATTAATTCCGGCAAGGCCAACAGGTAAGTGCTTTGCAGCTTGGTCAGTTCGCGGTATTCCAAAATTTTCTCTATGCCCGGATGCTGCCCGCGCATCTTTTCCAGCTCCCCGGCCGCGGTGGACAGGCCGGTCTTGGTCTTGCGGTTCTCCACCGGCACCAGTCCCAGCTCCTCAAATAAAATTTCTTTAAGCTGCTTGGGGGAATTAATATTAAACTCCTTGCCGGTGAGCTTGTAAATTTTGCGCTCCAAATCTTTAATGTCAACCTCGGCCTCGCCGGAAAGTTTATTCAGCAGCTTGCCGTTAACCTTAATGCCGAACAATTCCATTTGCGCCAGCACTTCGACCAGCGGCATTTCCACGTCGTAAAAGACTTTGTCCAGGCCTTCCTTTTTGAGCTGGGGCTCGTAAAGCTCTTTTAAGCGCAAGGTCAGGTCCACGTCTTCGCAACAATACCAGCTGACTTTTTTCGGCTCAACCTGGTCCATGGTAATCTGGTTTTTGCCTTTGCCAATAAGCTCTTCTATAGGCTGCATCTGGTAGCCAAATTCGGTAAAGGCCAGGCCTTCCAAATTGTGCTGGCGCGTGCCGGCGTTCAGCAAATACGAGGCAATCATGGTGTCAAAAGAAATAGTGGGCAGTGAGAAGTGGTTGGTGGTAAGGACTTGCAGGTCGTATTTAATGTTGTGGCCGATTTTTCTAATGTGATGGTTGGCCAGCAGCTTCTGCAGTTCGGTAGACGCAGCCAGCAAGTCCGCGGGCACGTAAAAAGCCTCTCCGGCTTTAACCGAAAGCCCTAAGCCGACCAATTTGGCGTCCACCGGGCTTAAGCTGGTCGTTTCGGTATCAATGGTAATTTCCCCGGCGGACGAAAGCTTCTTTAAAGCCGCCGCCAGTTTTTCCTGGGTGTCCACAAACTGATAATTCTGTTTGCCAATGTCTTTATTTTTCGTTTGACGGACTTCGGCGTCCAAATCTGGCCCGCTGGCTTGCTGGCCTGCTTGCCGCTGATCTTTTGGCAGCTTAGTCAAAAGCGATCGAAATTCCAGTTCCTGAAACAGCTTAACCGTAGCGTGCTGGTGCGGCGCATCAAAATTATAAGGCGGCACAACAATTTTCAGCGGCACCTGGCGATCGATCATGGACAGCTTGTAAGACAGCCGCGCCTGCTCTTCCTGCTCTTTCAATAAATTTAAGATGCGGGGCCTAATCTTTTTTTCCGCCTTTTGGCTAGCAATGGCCTGATACAGCCCGTCCAGCGACTTAAATTCTTTAATTAATTCCGACGCGGTCTTTTCGCCAATGCCGGTGACACCGGAGATGTTGTCGCTGGGGTCGCCACGCAGCGCCTTGTAATCCACCATCTGCTCCGGGCCAAAGCCAAAACGCTCGCGCACGGCCTTGGCGTCGTAAACAACTACGTCGGTCAGGCCTTTGCGCAAAGTGTAAACTTTAATCACGTGGTTAACCAGCTGCAGGGTGTCCATGTCGCCGGTGACAATAATGACTTCGGCTTTACCGTCTTTTTGGTGCAGGTGCTGGGCCAGCGTACCCAGGCAATCGTCCGCTTCGTAGCCCTGCTTTTCGAAAATCGGGATATTCAAGGCGGCAACCACTTCTTTGACGCGCGGGATCTGATCGTACAATTCCTGGTCGGCCTTAACGCGCGTAGCCTTGTATTCCTTGTACTGTTCGTGCCGAAAAGTCGGCCCGGCCAAGTCAAAGGTGCAGGCAATGTGCGTGGGTTTAATGTCGGCAATGGCCTTCAGCAAAATCAAGGCAAAGCCGTAAACCGCGTTGGTCTGCTCCCCGCTTTTGGTATTGAGCACGGGGATGGCGTGGTAGCCGCGATGGATCAACGCGTTGCCGTCTATTAACATGTAGCGATCATGCGTGGGTTTGACCATAAAACCAATTAATCAATAGTTGTATTATAAACGACATCAGCCCGAAAACAAAGTCTGCCCGGCAATCAAAAAACCCCTCCAAACGGAAGGGTTTTGGCAAATAATTAATCAGGGACTCGCTAGCTAGGGGTTCACTTTAATTACCAAGGTGCTCAGCACATACGCCTGGAGCGCGCCGGCTTTATAAGCACGATAAGTAATAGTGTACGTGGTGTTAGCCTGGCAGGCGCTGACCGTCTTGCTGTATGTGCCGCTAGCCGTGTTAGCTACCCAAGGGTACAACGTATTTGTGCTGCTGTTGCCGCAAGTATCTGGTTGGTTCACGCTGTAATAGGAATCTTCGCTGTCGGCATTACTCGCTGTCCAAGCATAGTTCAACGTGTCGCCGACATTGACGATCAAGCTACCACTTTGCCCATTGGCTTTAAGGCTCGCGGTTTGACTACTTGTTGATGTCGCGGCAACGGGGCTAATAGTCATGGTGTACGAATTTATAGTCTGGCCGCTAAGCATGGACGCCGTTGTAACAATCCCGCCAAGGCCAAAACTAAAGCTGCTGCCCGGCGCGGTAAACGGAATACTAACTTTCAAAATCAAGGTTTTGGAACTGCCGGCAGGCAAGGTCAGCGATACGCCGCTAAATTGCCCTTGGCAAACGCCTGAGGTTACGGCCAACGCCGAAATGGTGGAGCCAATCTGCGCGCCGCTGGCGGCATCAATTAGTTTAACATTGGTAAAATTACAAAAACTGGAGTTCGTGTAAGGGCCGCCAATGCTGAAACTAACATTACCGCCGACTGCCGTAAACTTAAAGGCCGCCACGGCGACGTCGGTTGAGCCGGCCTGGATTACGGCCGAAGCCGGACTGGTCGAGTCAAGCAACATGGTTAGCATCGCGCCGTTCGAACTCGCCACGGCTTGGATGGTAAAGCTGGCGTTAATGAAACCGTCTAGCTGGCTATTGGACAGGCTTACACCCGCGCTGTTGGTAACCTGCATTCCGCTCACGCGCGGCTGCAGCGCGCCGCTGGCTGACGAAACAACATCGGCGTAAATATTTAAGGTTTTCACCTGGCCGCTGGAAATTACTAAGGGGTTGGTCAAGGCTAAGGTGTAGCCAGTGCCGGTGATGGTGCCACCAACTGTCGCCGTCATTGGGACAGGTAAGTTTGTGGTCGAGTCAAGCAGCTGCAAATTGGAAATTTTGGAGTTCTCGCTGGTATCACCCAAACTTAAGTATAAGGTCTTTAAGTAAGAATTGCTGTTATAGCCGGTTATGGACACGGCCATAATCAAATTATGGCTGCTGCCGGCCGTAAGGGTGCCGCTGCCGGCAAAGGAGCTGGCACGCGAAACTTTAATGTACGGGTCAGTGTTCGGTGACTGGACAATAATTTGGCCGGTCTTGGTTAAACTGTGGCCCAAATTATCCGACACGGTAATTTGGTAGTTATAGGTACCAGCGGTAGTGTAAGTCTTGTTGGGCAAGGAAAAATCCACGTAACCGCTGCTGGGCACCTGCTGGTTGGCCGTGCTCTGGCTCGGCGTGCCGTCACCCCAATTGACCGTCGCGGTCAGCCAAGAATAAGCCAAGCCATTGGCCCGTAAATTTACAGTCGTAACGCTGCCGGTAACCCAAGGCGAACCCGGTGACTCGCTGGAGAAAGGCATTAAAAACGCAATCGCACCGGCATTGCCTGACGTGCCGCAACTGCCGTTAATCTGATCCAGCGGGCTGTTGCAACCGGCTTGCTTCATGGACACCACGCCGATTTGGCTTAAAAGGGCCTCGGCCGCGTTCGCCGGCAAGACATTAACAAAGCTCAAGCCCCAAGAATTAAACGTCGCCAAGTCGGGAAAACCATAAAGGCCATTTTGGCCAACTAAATACACAGTACCATTTTTATTAATAATCGAGCCCGTCCGCACGGAGGCGCTGCCGGAAGCCCCGTAAACAAAAGTCACCGGAATACTAAGTTGAACCGTGGGGAACTTACTGGTCATGTTGTTGATATTAACCGAGCCCGAAAACGTTGTGCCTGGCGGCGTGCCCGTGGGTACTTTCACCGAAACGTAAAAAGTGCCGTTGCCCGGAAAGCTCAAAATTGAGCTGCCAAAAGTTTGGTTGGAGTCATCTACGCCTAGCCACGACAAGCTGTCCGACGACACCTGGATCATTAGCGCCGGCTCAATTGTGGAATTAGAACCAAAGGTCACGCCCGAAATAGCCACCGGCTGCGGCGCTGGCACGTTCCCGCCGGTGGAAGAAAACACCAGCGAGGTCGGCGACACCGTCACCTTGGCGGGCTGTGTTCCGCAACTGCCGCTAATCTGATCCAGCGGGCTGTTGCAGCCGGCTTGCTTCATGGACACCACGCCGACCATACTCATAACCTGCTCGCCGGCATTGGCCGCGACCACATTACCTAAGGTATAACCCCAGGAGTTAAACGTCGCCAAGTCGGGAAAACCATAAAGGCCACTTGAGCCGACCAAATAAATCGTGCCGTTCTTGTTAATGATGACGCCGAGACGGGGGGTGTTGCCAGCGGATTGGCTGTTGGTGCCGCACTTGGCCGCCAGCTGGTCTACCGGATTGCTGCAAGCAGGATCGCGCGACGGAATTAACCCGATCATGCTTAAAGCCTGCTCGGCCGCGTTGGCCGGCAATATTTGGTCAAAGGTCCAGCCCCAAGAACTAAACACCGACGCGCTGGGAATGCCGTACAGGCCGGCAGAGCCGACATAATATATAGTGTGACTGCCGGGATTGTAAACCAGTTGGCCAACTCTAGCCGCTGCTTGGTCCGGCAGGGTAATAGTGCCGTTACCGCAGGCGCCGCTAATTTGCGTTAAAGCGTCCGCGCAAGCCGACTGCTTAGCTGGCACAATGCCGACCATGTTCATAGCCTGCTCGGCGGCGTTGGCCGGCAAAACTTGGCTAAACGTATAGCCCCAGGAGTAAAAAATGCTGGCGCTCGGGAACCCATACAAACCGCTTTGGCCGACCAAATAAACTGTCTTGTCGCTTTTGTAAACAATTTGGCCCACGCGCGCGGCAGTAGTAGTCGAATCACCCAAAACTTTCCCCGCCGCCGCGTAAGCCACAGGCGGCTGAACGTGATGGTGCGCGGCGATTGAGCCAACAAAGGAGTCGGCGTTGGCAGCCAATTCCGAACCACCCAATGAGCTCACCGTAATCACGGTAGCCGCGGCCAACACCAACAGCGCCGCGGCGGAAACCGCGCTAACCGATGAATTAAAAACTTCGCGGACGAGCGACCCAACGCTAACCCAGCCGGGTTGGCCGCTTGGGCTGGCTACCCGGGCAACAAATCGGCCGCGGGAATAGGTGTAGGGGTTCATGGAAAACCTTTGGGCGCGGCATTACCACTTCCTAATTTTGGGAAGTCGGATGCCGAGCGATTTAATTGAGTTTTTATTTCTAGTCTTTAGCTAATTTTGGCCAAAGACAAATTGTGAACTTGTTAAATATATTATAGCACATTTTTAAAAACTCCGCAACTGCTTCCCGATTTTTCTGCTCAGATGATTTTAGCAGTTGCCTGATTTATCAGGCTGCCAAAGGCTCGGATGATTTTGTAGTTGCCTGATTTATCAGGCCCATAAAGGCTCGATAAATCGAGCAACTACATCGGCACATCTGTAAAAATCAGTAATCGGTATCCTCAATTCGTAATCTGTATATCTGTATTTATCAGTAATCCCTAACCTCATCCGTAATCTGTATATCCGTACCAATTTGTAATCCCTAACCACCCAAAACAAAACCGCCGGCCGCAGACATCCAAGTGTGGATGCTGCAGCCGGCAGTCGGTTTGCGAACGGCGAGCGAGGTGTCTTGCGACAGCCCGCCCGCCGGAGAGAAGAGAACTACTGCGCCGTGGAGGTCGAAGGCAGGGCAGCAGTGGTGTTGCCCGGAATGACATACGACATCATCGACGTCGTGCTGAAACTCCGGTCTGCTGTCATCAGGATAACCCTTTCCTCCATCCCTGAACTCCAGGCCGGCAGGACCAAGGTCTGGCCGTCTGTCGAGACAACGGACGCCTGGTTCGAAAGCGAACCCTCGTAAGGGGCGGCGCCGACAAAATAATACATCGGCTGCCCCACCGGGAACCTGCCAGTCAAAAACAGCAAGGGCCCCATGCCGGCACCAATCTGAACTTGGTTGATTCGAACTGGATCGGCGGCGTTCGACTGGCCGGACAAAACCGACACCGACAATCGGGTTGCCTGATACGGCATTGACGGAGCTCCATTCCCAGGGAGTTTAGAGAATGACACGGTAAAATCATACCTGCCGCTCTTGCCCTGAGGCACCCGCTTGTCCAGCAGCGTTACGAACGTGCCAGTCAATGACGGGATGTAACCGGCGTTAGCGTCGCCGCATTCGCAAAAATACGAATCCGGTACAGCCGCGTATCCCTGAGAGCCGACAAACTGCTCGTTAATCACGGCTTGAAGCTGAGTGGCGTCCGATGCCAGCCCCATCGCCCGGATCTTGATCGTCTCTCCGGGCAAGTAGGACTTTTTGTCGGTCCAGACCAGAATGCCCGTTTGGGCCACCTGAACCGGACCGGCGTCCATGCTTACTACCCGCCCGCGATTCATGCGAAGCGCGGTGTGCCGCGCCTGTTCAGCACGCATAAGCGACTGAGGGGTCACAACCTGAGCGAATGCACCCGCCGCGAAGGCGAGCGCGAAGGTGAACATGAGCGTCAATTTCATCGAGATTCTCCTAACAGAATTGGTTGTCACCCACCGCTGGGCCCAGGGGCAAATGGCCATATTGCCCCCGAAAAGGCAAGTATTATTTTGGCGTCGTCCTGAAATAAATTCAGAACGACACCAAAATAGCACCCACTTTTTCGGGGGCAAATTTCTCTTCTCTTTAAATCCTCCTTATTTAAGCTAAAAGGTACAAAATCGCATAATCCAAAGTCTTGGATTATGACCAAATATTATACACCTTTTTGAGCTTTTTGTCAAGTGCTACGGCATCAAAAAACCGCTTATTTTAGCGGTACTGGCGGTTAAGGATTACCGATTAATACAGATATATTGATTCAGCGAATATTCACAATTCTTTTAATTTTGACTCCCTCTCTTCCAAAATGTACCAACAGGCCCAGTTGCAAATTCATAGCTTTCAAATAATTTAAAGTCTGTTGAATTTGTTGTCTGGAAAAATGCACATCCCTTTTTATTTCGACCGGTATCTTATCATAAACATAAAAATCAACTAAATATTTTCCCAAATCCACGCCTTTATAATTAAGATTTATTTGGTATTGTTCAATAAAAGGAATTTCCCGTCTAGTAAATTCTTCCGCCAAAGCTTTTTGATAATGCTTCTCGAGCAGGCCTGAACCTAAAACATTATGGACCTCAAATAAAGCTCCAATGATCTTTTCCGTCAAATTACCGTAAACAAATTTAGTATTGCCTTGGTCTTCCATCTGTATATCTGTAAAGATCTGTAATCTCTAACCCTCCCCAGCCACGCGGAAAACCTCTTCTACGTCTGTCAGGCCGTCTAAGGCTTTTAGCAACCCGTCTTGGAGCATGGTCAGCATGCCCTGCGCTGCCGCGGCTTGTCGAAACTCCACCATGCTGGCCTGCTTCATAATTAATTGCTGCACGGCATCGGTAACTTGCAATACTTCGTAAATACCCACACGACCCTGGTAGCCCAAATGCCGACACTGCTCACAGCCGGGGCTGTGATAAAAAGTCAAATCTTTTGGCGGCTTTAAGCCCGCGGCCGACGGAATCTGCCCCAGCGCGTACTCCACCCGTTTGAGCGTAGCCGCCGCCATCTTGGTCTTAACTTTGCAATGCTGGCAAATGCGGCGCACCAAGCGTTGAGCCAGCACGGCCGACAACGCCGGAGCGAGAATAAAAGGCTTAACGCCCATGTTAATCAAACGCGGAATAGCGCCGGCGGCATCGTTTGTATGCAAGGTCGAAAGCACCATATGTCCGGTCAGCGCGGCCTGCAAAGCTACCTCGGCCGTTTCCTGGTCGCGAATCTCGCCAACCATAACTACGTCCGGATCCTGGCGCAGAATGGCGCGCAGACCTTTAGCAAAATCAAAATCCGCGGTGTGGTCAATCGGCGTCTGCACGATCCCCTCCAGCTTATACTCCACCGGATCCTCCAAGGTGATAATTTTAACACCCGGTTCATTGAGTTCATTTAAAAACGCGTACAGGCTGGTGGTCTTGCCACTGCCGGTTGGACCGGTAGTAATTACGCAGCCGTTGGGGCGGGCCAGCAGCTGATGAATCAGTTCCTGCTGCTGCGGCCGAAAGCCCAGGTCCTGCAGGCGTAAATTTACCGCCCCGGTACCCAAAAGCCGCATCACTATCTCTTCACCATAAGCCGAAGGCAGCACGGATACGCGCACATCTATGGGCTGGCCGAGGTAATAAAAAGTAATGCGGCCGTCCTGCGGCGCATTTTCCACGTTCAGCTTGAGCTTGGCCAAAATTTTAATGCGCATCACCAAAGCCCGCTGCAAGTCCTTAGTTAAATGCAAGACGTCCTGCAGCACGCCGTCCACGCGCAAACGAAGTTTAACAAAATGTTCCTCCGGCTCAATGTGGATGTCGGAGGATTGGTAAAACATGCCGGCGCCGAACAACAATTCTACAAGCTGGGAAGCGGAGAGTTGTTTTTGTGCCGTCTCGTTTTGCAGCCCCTTGAGCGCTGCGCCGAAGTCCTGCTGCTTTTCCACGCGGACCGTCTCCTCACGCTGCGCCTTTGGCCGCATGACTTTACTGTAAAACCGCAAAGCCTGCAACAAGCTGCGCCGGGAAATGTAATACAAGCTAACTTTGCTGCCCTGTTTCTGAAACTCATCAAGCTTGCTAAGCAGCAGCGGATGCTCGGGATTGGTCGTCCCAACGCGCAGATCACTCAGGTCTTTATAAAACGGCACAGCGCCCATCTCTTTGGCCTCAGCTTCGGTAAACAGGCCTAAGACCTGCAGGTCCATGGGAAAATTATGGAGATCAATGTAAGGCAAACCCAAAGCGCCGGCTTTGGCCTTGGTTTCTTCCTCTTCCATGCGGCGATTTAAATCGTCAAGCGAAGATTGCAGCTCCGCTGGCGTGCTGGCTAAAAAATGATTGGCCATTTTTGTTTCCGCAGTTTAACTTTCCTCTTTTGTTATTATACCATTGGCCAACGAACTTGGCCAAATAAAATCGGCCCGCGGGCCGATTATTTTAACCCGGTTATTGTGCCGCAGCCAACAACTGGGCCTGGGCCTGTTCCAAACTTTTTTCGCCCAGCGGGAAGGTGTAATATTTTACCTGGCCATGGGTCTGCACCGGCTGGCTGGCTGCGGAAAACGCGTTTAAAATTTTAGCCGGGTCCGCAGCCGCGTGCGCGGCAATAACCGCAAACCCGGTTTGCGGTTCGAGTTGGGCCAAAATTGCCAAAAATTTATAATCCGGCAGGTTTTCCACCAACTCCTGCAAGGCCGGCAAAACCTCGGCGGCAGTCGCGCCGGAACGTTGAAAATCCACCTCGCCTAAAACGCAATAAGCCAAAACACCGGCTTCCTCTGTCTGCAACCGGGCCAAACAGCGACCCCACAACTTCAGCTGCTCCAACGACCGAGTCTTATAAAGATGACGCACTATTTCCTGCTGTTGGCCGCCTAGTTCCACTAAGCGAGAAGCTTTTAAAAACGCCCGCGGCGTGGTCTGGGCTTGCTGGAAGCTGCCGGTCTTGGTAATAATGCCGGCGAGCAGGCAGGTGGCAATATCCGCATCTAGCAGGCTGGCCTCAAAACTTTCAAGCAGCTCCGCCAAAATCTCCCCCACCGAACTGGCGCTAATATCCACCAGGTTCACGGCGCCAAAATAATCGTTGGCGGCTTTGTGGTCAATGTTAATTTTTGGAGTCTCAAACAGCAGGTCAGCGTGATGTTCCAGCAATCCGCCCAAATCCTGCAGGCTGGCGGCGTCGAGCGCCACAATTACGTCCACCGGGAATTTTTCCGCGGCAAAACTCAAATCCTCAGGCGTAAAAGCTTCGCCCCGGGATTTCAAAAACACCTGAGCTTCGCCTTCGCCGACCTGATAGCTAATCTCGTCTAACTGTTTTTTGGCCGTGTTGACGTGCACCACCAAACTTTGAGCCACGGCAATCTGTGTTTTAACCTCAGCCGCCCCGGGCAAAAATCCCAAGTTGGCAGGCAAAGGGCCGGTGCAAACCACATCTACATCCTTCTGCAACTTAACCAAAAACAGCCGCAAGGCCAAGCCACTGGCCACGGCGTCGGCACTGGGCCGCTGCGGTAAAACTATTAAAACTTTATTGGCCTTGCGCAGTAATGAAAAAATTTGTTCTTGAACCGAAAGTTCCATAAAAAATTTACAAGCGGCGGGCTTAACAATTCCGCGTTTTTTACCGCGACCGCAAATTTGGCGCTTGATTAGACAGTATATAAGATTTTACTTGTTCGGTCAATCAATGTTAAAATTCCACCATGAATCATCCCCGATTAATCCCGCTTAGCCAAGCCAAAACTACGGGAGCGCGGCTGGCCCTAAAGCTGCGGGGCGGCGAAATCTTAGCGCTAATCGGCCCGCTGGGGACAGGCAAGACCACGTTCACTAAGGCACTGGGCCGCGCCCTAAAAGCCAAACATAAAATTACCAGCCCGACCTTTGTGCTAATGCGCGCCTTGCCCATCAAATTGCGGGGGCAAGCCGCAATACTCTACCACCTCGATCTCTACCGCATCCACAGCCTAAACGAACTAAAATCCCTCGGCATAGCCCAAGTCTGGGGACGCCCGGGCACCGTGACCGTTATTGAATGGGCGGACAAAATAAAAAGAGCCCTGCCAAAAAAAACGCGATTCTTACACTTTAACCACGATCGCGACAAAAAATTCAATCCCAAAAATTAGCATTTCAATTGTGCGGCCATGCTCACTTCCCCACAACGTAAAATTTTTACGGCCAGTTTGCTCGGTTTCTTTTGGTGGCTAACCGCCACCGGCAGCGCCTCGGCCCAGGTTCATCCGCGGGGCTTTAATTACACTCTAACCGGCTTAACACTAACCGTCCAAGACAAAACTTTTGTCGTACCCCCAGCAACCGTGCGAGACTGGCAAGGGCAGGTTATTTTGCCCAACCGCTCCAGCATTGATTACGCCGCTCCTGATTTGGCCCAAAGCCTGCTAAGCGCCAGCGGTCTAAGTACCACCACCACGCCGGAGACGCCGATAACATACCAGTACCGCCTCGACAAAATTTACGATTTCATAGCCAGCCTGGCCGAACAAATTGACCAGCCCCCTGTCGACGCCAAGCTGACCATTACGGATAACCGCGTAACGGATTTTGCGGCGCCGCAAAACGGCCAATCGCTCGACGTAGTTGCCAGCAGCCTCACTATTATCAGCGCCTTAGAACAAGGTCGGGCCGACGCCCAGCTGGTCGTGGCCACCACCTCGCCCCAAATCACTTTGGCGGACACGAATAACTTAGGCATTAAAGAACTAGTGGCCGAAGGCATCTCAAACTTTAAAGGCAGCCCCAATAACCGCCGCCACAACATTGCCGTGGGCATAGAAAAAATGAAAGGGGTCCTAGTAGCGCCGGGCGCGGAATTTAGCTTCGACGACAACTTAGGTCCCGTGGACGGCCAGCACGGTTTTTTGCCGGAACTGGTCATTAAAAAGAACGACACCGTTCCGGAGTTCGGCGGCGGACTGTGCCAGGTGTCCACCACCACCTTCCGCGCGGCTATGGACGGCGGCCTGCCCATCACGGCGCGCCGCAATCACGCTTACGCCGTATCTTATTACTCGCCCCAAGGTACAGACGCCACCATCTACCCCGGCGTAGTGGATTTAAAATTCATCAACGACACACCAGGGTACCTACTAATCTGGCCATATGAAAAAGACAAAAATACTTTAGTCTTTGATTTTTACGGCACCAAGGACAGCCGGCAAGTCACCTTAGAAAAGCCTGTCCAATACGACCGCAAATCTGACGGCTCCATGAAGGCCAGCTGGACGCGCGTTGTGACTAAAGACGGACAAACCAGCACCTCCACGTTCAAATCCGTTTACCAGCCGCCGGCCCTGTTCCACAAAACCGAAGAGTTCGTAGCTACCTCCACGACCGCTGGTCTGCAGATGCCAAAACTCAACTGACACCTATATTTAAAAGGCCCAACCGAGGTCGAGCCTTTTAGTTAAGGCTCGCAAATAGGGGTAAAATATAGTAAAATAAAACTACATTAGACACACTACTGACGCCTAAGGTGTTTCTTTAGGTTTCCGTAGATTCGCATTTTTCCATAGTTTTGTAGCTATGATTGAATCCAACCACAGCCAAGAAGACGACCAGGCCTCCCCGCTGGACGCCGCTCAAAGCACCGGCGAAGACGCTGGCCTGGACCAGAACCTGCGGCCGGTCAATTTAGACGAATACGTCGGCCAGGCCGCGGTCAAAGAAAACTTGCGTATTGTCATGCAAGCCGCCAAGCAGCGCGGAGAAACCTTAGAGCATCTGCTATTTTACGGGCCGCCGGGCCTGGGTAAAACCACCCTGGCTTTAATTATTGCCCGCGAGATGGGCGTAAACATTAAAATCACTTCCGGCCCGGCCATTGAGCGCGCCGGCGACTTGGCCAGCCTGCTGACCAACCTAAACCAAGGCGATGTTTTATTTATTGACGAAATCCACCGCTTAAACAAAGTCGTGGAAGAAGTGCTTTACCCGGCCATGGAAGATTACGCCTTAGATATTGTTTTGGGCAAAGGCCCGGGCGCTCGCTCCATTCGCATGGACCTGCCGAAGTTTACGCTAATTGGCGCCACCACCCGCATCGGCCTAATCTCCTCGCCGCTTCGCGACCGTTTTGGCGCCACCTGGCGCTTGGAATACTACACCCCCGAAGAATTGCAGCAAATCATCCAGCGTTCGGCCAAAATTTTAGGAGCCAAAATTGAAACCCAAGCCAGCTTAAAACTGGCCCAGCGCAGCCGGCTGACCCCACGCATTGCCAACCGGTTGGTTAAGCGCGTGCGCGATTTTGCCCAAGTAAACGGGCATGATACAATTACTGAAACGGTGGTTAACGACGCGCTCAAGCTTCTGGAAGTCGATGAGCTCGGCCTGGACAAAAACGATCGCCGCATTCTGGAAGCCTTGGTGCACAAATTCAGCGGCTCACCGGTCGGCCTCTCCACCCTGGCCGCGGCTACCGGCGAAGAGGAAGACACAATTACCGACGTCCACGAACCGTTCTTAATTCGCCTGGGACTGATTACCCGCACCCCCAAAGGCCGGCAGGCCACAACTGCCGCCTACCAGCACTTGGGCGTGACGGCGCCGCCTAGCGGCAGCCAACAAAAATCATTACTTTAACACCCGCTTTATACGTAAAACTTTATTTTTGCTGCCTTATGAACCTCTCCGACCCCAATAACTTACTCATTGCCGGCGTGTATTATGTGATTACTGGCGGCTTGGTACTATTTTCCCTATTTGGCATTTACGTGCTCCTGCGCTACGGCAAATCTACACTACTGGCTTTCGCCGTCAGCGTTTTTTACGCTTTTATTTTTTTGGCCATTCTGAGCCAATCTTACCAAAGCTTAGTTGCACTACTGCAATAAGAAGTGAGGATTCCCGGTTACGCGAACAGCCTAAATATAGTTAATTGGCGCATTCCGTCCGGAAATTCATAATTACATAACTTATGCCAACATTTAAAAAATTGTTCCCCAGCCAGCTGCAGGAAGAAAAAATTTATTTGGTTGTGCGCCAGCACTGGGTCTACTTTTTATTTAAAATATTGGTCTGGTTATTTTTTGCGGCCGCGCTAGTTTTATTTAATCGCTTTATTCCGCAATATTTACCAGGCCTATTTGTTGATCAACCTGGACAGGTAGTACACTTGTTCACCCAGGTCTACACCCTCTTTTTGGCCTTGAGCCTGTTTTTAATTTTTCTGTTTTATTACTTAAACCTACAGATCATCACCGACCTCCGAATTGTCGACGTAACTCAAGAAGGCTTGTTCTCCCACACTATCTCCGAGTTGCATATCGACAAAATTGAAGACGTCACCAGCCAAACCACCGGGTTTTTTGGCACCATTTTTAACTACGGCAACGTTTACGTCCAAACTGCTGGCACGGTTGAACGTTTTGAATTCGTCGCGGTACCCCAGCCCAACGCCATAGAAAAATTAATTTTGGATCTTTACGAAAAGAATTCTAACTTTGCCAAAGAAGGTCAGGAAGGAACTTGACAATGAAAGTAGTCGCGATTTCTGGCGGATTTGACCCCGTGCATGTCGGCCACATTGAAATGATGAAAGAAGCCAAAGCGCTCGGTGACAAGTTAGTGGTCATCGTCAATAACGATAACTGGCTCGTAAAAAAGAAAGGGTTTGCTTTCATGCCACAGCAGGAACGCAAAGCTATCGTGGAGGCCATCCGCTACGTTGACGGGGTAATTTTAACCGAACACCCAAAAAATCCCAGCGACATGTCGGTCTGCGCCGAACTGGAAAAACTCAAGCCGGACACTTTTGCCAACGGTGGTGACCGTAAACCGGACGGTGATCCAATCCCTGAAGTTGAACTTTGCAACAAGCTGGGTATTAACCTTATTTACAACGTCGGCAAAAGCGGCAAAATCCAAAGCTCCAGCGACCTAGTTAAAAAAGTCCGCCAACTAAAATAACCAAAAATAAAAAAATAAGCGATTCATGATGAATCGCTTATTTTAAATTTTTAAATTGGCATGTGGCCAGTGCCGCAATGGCCGCCGTATCGGCCTTCAATAAAGTTAACCCTAGCTTAACAATTTGAGAATTAGGCAAAGCAGACAATAATTTTAGCTCATCTGTTGACAAGCCGCCTTCCGGACCAATGACGGCGCCGACAGTTTGCAGCTGATAACTAATAGCTGGCAAGGGCTGACCAGTAACGTCGAATACAAATAACTTATCGAGTGTGGCGGCGTCAGCCGCAATCCCACCAATGTCCGGCAAATACCGAAGCGCCGGCGGGTGGGCGCGCTCACTCTGTTTGGCCGCTTCCCAAAGAATTTTTTGCCAGCGCGGCAGTTTGGCTTGAAATTTATCAGCCAGCAAGCGAGTGGCGGTAAATTGGGAATTAAACAGCACCACTTCAGCAGCGCCAAGTTCCGTGGCTTTTTGCAAAACCACGTCAATCGTACCGCCGGCGACCACAGACTGATACAAAATGGTTTTGGTGTCGGGTTCTGGCGGAACCGCAACTTCTTCTTTGGGCACCACCACCACCTCGTGTTTTTTAAGGTCTGTAATACTGGCTATAAACCGCTTCCCGTCTGGCCCTTGAACTTTAATCTGCTCGCCGACCTTGGCCCGCCGGGACAGCAAAATATGATCCGCCTCTTGGCCGCAGAGCCTAACCGCCCGGTCTAGCAACAGGTTTTCCGAAGCTAAAAAGTAGGGCATTAGGACTCCACGTACACGCCAAACACAACCGCTTGGCCAATCAGGCGATTTAATTCCTCAATGATTCGGCCGGCTAAAAGCTTAATCTGGTAAGCTAGCTCTTTGGACAGACAAGCCACCAACAAAACCCCGTTTTTGAAATCCACGGCTTTTGAGAGTGCCTCGGCCTGATCCAAAAATTTTGCCGCTGCTACGGTCCATTTGCGCATCGCCAAATGCCGATAATAGCTATTTCTTAGTTTGGGATCGTCAAATTTCTTGTTAAGTATTTTATTGACTGGCATAAAACCCTTGTTTGGTTTTGGTCTCATAAACTAATTGAGGAGTTTGAATATTTTCTTGATTTCGCAACCGGCAAACCTCTAATCCTGCGGCTTGAAAATTACTTTGTTTCTTCTTCCACCGCCGGGCTCAACGAAATATGTTGCGCCGGCATCTCCAGCACATGAGTGGTTGTAATGAACGTCTGAAAGCTATTTTGCAAATACTTTAACAGGAAAGTGCGCCTGGTTTCGTCTAGTTCGGATAAAACGTCGTCTAAAAGGAGAATCGGCTTGTCACCATCCTTACTCAAATACTCAAGTTCTAAAATTTTCAGGGCTAGCACCTGGCTACGCAGCTCCCCGCGAGAAGAAAAAGGCGATAAGAATAACCCCTCACTTTTCAGAAAAAAATCATCCCGGTGGGGTCCAACCAAGCACATGCCCAACATCTGCTCTTTTGGAGAGACCGCCGCCAGCTTTAAACGGAAAT
>JAGWQI010000067.1 GCA_028870105.1 Patescibacteria group bacterium | reverse complement strand
TTTAATTCAGCTAATTCACGCAATAAATTTTCCAGACGCTTAACTAAATCATTCATAAAGTTATTATCGCAAAAAAAACGGGCCGCGGCAAACTGCGCGTCCCTTATAACTGGGCGAACCCAATTGCGAGATCCACGTGCAAACCTCGCCTTAATTCCTCCTGCTGGTTTCTGCCAATATGGCCAATAGCCTTTTGGTATTCCCAAAAAGGTAGGCCCACGGCGATCAGCCTGTTTGCCAGATCTCCCACCCCAAGCCGCCACGAGTGGGCCAGGCTCAGGAGGGTAAAATAATCATCGCGCCTTAAGCTGGCCTGTGTCGGGCAAACCAACGGCTCCCCGATCTCTATAAACAGCTTAGACACCCACGGCAAGGTGTCCGGCTGCCGTTTAAGCTTGCGCAGCATCTTTTCCAGAAGCATCGAGCGGAGCTCTTGCGGGTCAATCATCAGAGCCCGGCTCATTTCCTGTAAACGATAGTGCGCGTGCTTGCCAACTAAAAGCATTACCAAATACCGCTTTTTTCCGCCCATAACCTGCAACGGACAAACGGCCAGAGCCGGATTATTATACACGAAAAATGCCCCTTTGGGAAGGGGCTTAAATTAAACAATTGTAAAGGCTCAGCCCTGACTAAGCCTTTAAATTAAGGCTTAAATCTTTCAGCCCGATGCGGCGCACCAATTCCCAAATGCGATTATGGATCTGGTCCGGCGACAGCAACTCCAAACCTTCCACGCAGTTAACCTGCTTGGCATTCGGGAATAAACGGGAAATTTCCAAATACGTCTGATAACTCGACCGCAAATGTTCCAGGCTGGTTTCGTGCATAGCGTCCTTATGCTTTTGATCGCCGCCGCGCAGGCGCAGCATCTGTACCGCCGCCTCGGCCGGCACGTTTAAAATTATAATTAAGTCCGGCTTGGGAATACCAAAGATGCCGTACTCCAAATTATCCAGCCACTTGAAAAATTTTAGCCGTTCGGCGCGGTCGGCAATTTTTCCGCCCTGGTGCGCGGCATTAGCCGTTACGTAACGGTCGCAAAGCACAACTTTACCCTCAGCCAGCCACCGGCGGATCTTAAAGCTGGCGTCAAAGCGATCCAAGGCGTAAAGTACCGAGGACGGGTAAGGGCCTAACTGCCCATAGTCTCCAGCCAAATAGGAATCCACCATAGCCGCACTGCTCTGGCCGTGCTGCGGGAAGTGGATCTGCTCTACCGGGTAGCCGTTTATGGCCAATTCACGGTGCAACAAATCCAGCTGCGTGGACTTGCCGCTGCCGTCGATGCCGTCGAGCACGATAAATCTGCCGGGTTTTTGGGGGTTGTGACTTTTAGAAAAAAAATTTTTCATGCTTTTTTCATGTTGTCCGGTTCCAATCCCCTATTGTACGCCGGATGACTTATGGGAAAAGATTTTTTCATAATTAATCAATTTTAATTAACATTAATCAACGTTGATTAAATTACAACTTTAAAAGAATGTCCGCCACTTGTCGCTGCAGACTCTCGACGCTGCCCTCGTTGACGATTTTAAAATCCGCGCGCGCGCCTAAGGCCGGAATGCCTTTTTCCGTCGGCTCTTCTTGGTCCTGCCGCGCAAACTCCTCAAATGTCATTAAACCGTCATCGGCTTTCTCGTGGCGCCGCTGATAGCGGGCAAAACGAATTTCCGGTGAAGCGGTCACGTAAATTATTTTAGCGCCAAGTTTCTTAACCTCCTCCATTTCATCCATGCGAATACCGTTAACCACCACGACCGGCGCCTCGGATTTTTTCACGCGGTTAATGAGCGCCGTCCCGAGCACGTGCTCGCCAAAAATCTTGCGCAGACCCAACCCTAAATCTATCTCGTTGCGGCGGGAAATCGGCAAATCCAACACGCGCAAAATCTCGTCCAACAAATGGGTAAACCGAACATGGAACGCCCCATGGCTTTCCGCCAAAAAATTGGCAGCCGTATCTTTGCCCGCCAGCTTTTCCCCCACTAAGCCAATAATCTTTTTCTGCATTTGCGTATCCGACATAAAGCCAAATCCCCAGCTCGAGCTTGGGGCAGGACTATTAAAACCGTTTTAATTGTATCATTTTTAGGCTATTTCAGCCACCGGGTCAAATATGCTAAAATGATACCATGCCACGGAATCGAAACCTTGAATTGCTGTATGAAATTGGCTGCCTAAGGTTCACCCAGCGGGCCTGGAAGCAATTTTTAGGGCCGGATTTTGCCAACCTCGCCGACCATCATTTGCGCGTAATCTGGACAGCGCTAATCTTAGCCAAAATGGAAGGAAGGGGCGACCCCTACAAAATCATGAAAATGGCTTTGGTCCACGATGTGGCCGAAAGCCGGACCGGGGACGTCCACTATATTTCCCGCCAATACACCAAACGCGACGAAAAAAAAGCCATCGACGACATTTTGAAAGGTACCTCTTTGGAAACGGAATTTTTAGCCGCCTGGCGTGAATACGAGGAACGCAAAACCATAGAATCCAAAATTGTCAAAGATGCCGATTGGCTGGACGTGGACCTTGAGATTCGCGAACAAAAAGCCGCGGGGCGGAAGCATATGGAAGCCTGGGACCACAACCGTGGGCTGGTTGAAAAACTATTATATACCAAGTCGGGCAAGAAAATGTGGCGCCGCATCCAGTCTTCCGACCCGTCCGATTGGTATCGCCACGCCCGTAACCGCTACGTGGAGGGCGACTTAAAAAGAATGCTTGATAGAAAAAATAATAAAGGCAAGCTATGAACCACTCCTACGAAATCGAAATCAAAAGCCTGCTCGGCAGCAAAGACAAGGCCGAAGAATTAAAGAAAAAAATGAAGGCGGCCGACCCGGGGCTCATTGAGATCGGCAGCCATAAGCAGCTCAACCACTACTTCGTCGGCGGCGACCTTCATCGATTATACGAAAACGTAAAAAACATTATCGACGCCGACAAAAAAGACAAGCTGGCCGAATTGGCCGAGCAGGCCAAAGATTTTTCCGTGCGCACAAGGTGGGCTGACGGCAAAGTCATTTTGGTAATAAAAGCCTCGGTCGACGACACAACCAGCAGCAACGGCACCGCCCGCCTGGAATGGGAAAGCCTGGTTCCCGTATCTATCGAAGAACTGGACAAGTTGATATTGTCGGCCGGATTCCAGTACCAGGCCAAGTGGTCGCGGGAGCGCCAGGAATTTAAATACAAAGACGCCAATGTTTCCATTGACAAGAACGCCGGCTACGGCTACTTGTCGGAATTTGAAATGGTGATTGACGACAAAGACAAAGCCGAGCAGACCAAAATTCAGCTCCGGCAGATGATGAAAGACTTAGGTCTTGACGAACTCCCCCAGGACAGGCTAGCCAGAATGTTTGATTTTTACAACAAAAACTGGGAAAAATACTACGGAACCGAAAACATTTTTAATATAGAATAATTTTCATCAGAAAATTTATGAAACATCCAGAGTATCAATACCTTGACCTGATGCAGGAAATTTTGGACAACGGCGTGCGGCAGGAAGACAAGGGCACGGGCGATGTTACCTTTAGCCTGTTCGGCCGGCAAACCAGGTACGACCTCTCGGGGGGCTTTCCCCTGCTGACCACCAAAAAAACCTTTTGGAAGGGCATTGTGCACGAGCTGTACTGGTTTATGACCGGGCAAAGCAACATTAAATATTTGGTCGACAATGCCGTACACATTTGGGACGACTACCCCTACCGCATTTACCGCGAAAAAATGGCCAAAGGCGAGCAGCCGGAGCTGACCAAGGAGCAATTCATAGAAAAAATTGCCGGCGATGCCGAATTTGCCAAGCAGCACGGCGAGCTGCCCAAAATCTACGGCGAATTATGGCGGCGCTGGCCGGCCCAAACGGCCGCACGGTTGACCAATTGCAATGGCTGGTGGACGATTTAAGAAAAGACCCGGACGCGCACAACGCCATTGTCAATTCCTGGAACCCTGAATACTTATACGAGATGGCGCTACCGCAGCAAGCCAGCCGCTTCCCCATTTGCCACAATATGTACCAGGCCAACGTAAAAAACGGCAAGCTCAGCTTGCAGCTTTACCAGCGCTCGGCCGACATTTTTTTGGGCGTGCCGTTCAACATTGCCTCCTACGCCCTGCTCACGGCCATTTTGGCCCAGGTCACCGGCAACCAGCCCGGCCAATTCGTGCATACCTTTGGCGACGTGCATATTTATGAAAACCACAAGGCGCAGGCCAAAGAGCAGCTCACACGAAAGCCTTTGCCTTGGCCGACCATCAAGCTCGACCCGTCGATTAAAGAACTTTCCGACTTTACCCCCGCCAAAGTAGAATTGATTGGATACCAGGCCCACCCGCCCATTAAGGCCGAAATGGCCGTGGTCGGCGGCATTGTGGACGACTCTTGGAAAAAATACGCTAAAAATAAGAAAAATCATAATTAATCATTCACGCTTATGTCCAGTAAAAATTTAGCGCTAAACGGCTTGCTGCACGCGGCGGGCATTGTGGTCTACATTATTCTTGTCTCCCTGCTTCTGTTCAACGGCAACCGGTTGTTCGGCAATTCCCCATCGGTACTAAATATCATCACCATGCTCTGTTTGCTGGTCCTGTCGGCCTCCATTGTCGGCACGCTGCTGATCGGCCGGCCGGCGTTGTGGTACTTTAACGGCGCCAAAACCCAGGCCGTCAAGCTGTTCCTCTATTCTTTAACCTGGCTTTTAGCTTTTACCGTGATTTTTTTGATTCTCATGGCCACGGTTTTTAAAAAAATTTTGATTTATTAACTTCATGAAACAAATCTATCTGGCCTGTTCGCTAACTCACGCCCCCGAGGATTTTAAGAACCACATCGCCAAACTAAAAGACTCGCTGCGCCACAAATATGAGGTCACGGATTTTTTAGGGCTGGAGCTGGGCACGCCGCAGGATGTCTTTAAACACGATATTGGCGGCGTCAAAACTTGCGATTTGCTGCTGGCCGATTGCAGCCACCCCTCAACCGGCCTGGGCTTTGAAATCGCCACGGCGCTTTACAGCCACAAGCCGGTACTGGGCGTAGCTCACGGCGACGCCCAAGTCAGCCGCTTTATTTTAGGCATAAACAATCCCTTATTCAGCCTGGTCCGCTACCGGGATACGGATGAGGTTTTAGACGCCGTGGAAAAAAAAATAGCCGGGATTATTTAACATGATTAAACTAATCGCCTTTGACTGGAACGGCACCTTGCTAGCCGACCTGCGGCCCACGGTGACGGCGGAGAACCGTTGCTTCCAAAAACTTAAATTCAACCGGCGACTCAGTATCAGGCAGTACCAGGAATTCTACGAAATCCCAATAAGGAACTATTGGCTCAAGTTAGGATTTGACGCCTCATATTTTGACAAACACACCAAGCAAGTCCATCAGGCCTTTATGGACTTTTACGAACCGCTGGAAAAAACCTGCCGGACCCGCGGCGGCGCCAAGGACGTGTTAAAGTGGTTGAAAAAACGGCGGATCAGTGCCATTATTTTTAGCAATCACATGAAAAACCACATTGTCCGGCAAACCCGCCGCCTGGGGCTGTGGCCGTACCTGGACGAAATTTTGGGACGGCCGGACCACGACCACTCGCATATGCATGTCCAAAACAAAGCCTTGCAGCTTAAAACTTACCTGCGCAACAAAAGAATCAAACCGCGGGAGGTTATGGTGGTGGGCGATACAGACGAAGAAATAATTATTGGCCATAAATACGGCTACCACGCAACGGCCTTAACCGGCGGCCATCAATCGCAAAAACGGCTAAAAGTCGCTCGGCCGGAATTTTTAATCCACAATCTTAAAAATTTAAAACCGATTATCGCGAAGCTAAATGCCGACTCAGCCAAAAATTAGCATGATCGCCGCCGTGGCCAAAAACTTGGCCATCGGCAAAAATAACCAGCTGCTCTGGCATTTGCCGGAGGATTTGAAGCGTTTTAAGCAGTTAACATCCGGCCACACGATTATTATGGGCAGCAAAACTTACGAGTCCTTGGGTAAACCGCTCCCCCGCCGCACCAACATTGTCATTGCCAAAGACCCAAATTATAAAGCCCAAGGC
>JAGWQI010000003.1 GCA_028870105.1 Patescibacteria group bacterium | reverse complement strand
ACTAATAAAAAAGAACACGTGCATTTGGTAAAAATCATTGTTCATATATATAGTGGTGATTTACTATTTTATTATATCACACCAGCTTTGGCCTTGGCCAATGCAGCCGGAGGCTTTGCAGGGCGGGGTAGTCCTGGTATTTTTTGAATAATTCCTCCAAAATGGCCTGGTAGCGGGCGCGGACGGGTTCGTAGTGGCCAACTTCCAGCACCTCATCGTTAATGTTAGTAGCCGAAGTGGTCCAGTTATAAGAGCCGCTGGCGTAGGCCTTCTCCGTGACCAGCACCTTTAAGTGCATAATCCCGTCGTGGTGCTGCTCATAAACCGGGATGCCAGCTTCCTTTAGCGCCTTGATGATTTCTTTTTGCCCGCTGGCCTGCGTTAATTGCGTGCCGTCGGTCAGGCCCACAACTTTCAGGCCGCGGTACTTGGCGCCCAAAAGCGCGTCTTTAATGTCCTGCCGCGTAAAGGTGTAAACGGAAAAGTAAACGAATTGGTCGGCCTCTTTAATGGTGTCAATAATTTGGTCGTTAAGTTTTTGATCTTGGTTGTAGTAGACGGCAACGTCGTGCGTCGGCAGGTAGCGGTAGGAATAATAAAATTGTCCGCATAGCGCGATGAGCAAAATTATCACCGCCAGGTAGATGGAGTCCTTTTGGATTTTCATTTTGATTTAGTATTTTGCTTCACAAGCAAATTTAGCCGAGGTGCTCGCGAATTTCCTTTTTGCTCTCGCGTTTTTTTATGTATTCCCGTTTGTCGGTTTTTTTGCGAGCTTTGCCCAGGCCAATCTTAATTTTTACCAAACCCCGGCGGCCCAAATAGAGTTCCAAGGGGACTATGATCAAGCCCTTTTCTTTGCCCAGCAGCTGGCTGAGTTCGTGTTTATTCAGCAGTAGTCTCCGCGTTTGCGTTGGCTGATAGCCGGGCTGAGAGGCGTATTTGTACGGACCAATATGGCAGTTGATCAATTGCGCGGCTGTGGCCGATACGGTCACGTAGCTGCCGGTCAACGAGACGTTGCCGGCTTTGACAGATTTAACTTCCGGCCCGGACAATATCAAGCCGGCATCAAAGGTTTCTTTAATGTCGTAATCAAAACGGGCCCGGCGGTTGTCGGCAAAGACTTTCATATATAGTATATTTTATCACTGTTTCACTTTTTTTGCTATTTTATGTTATAATGACGCTGTTATGCTCGGTGAAACATCCAAAATTTATTTAGAACATTTAATGGCCCAGGCTTTATCGCAGCTTAAATTGACCTCGCAGCTGGACCATTCACCCGATATTTCCGTGCCCGAATCGCGTTTTGGCGATTATGCCACCAATGCGGCTATGATTTTGGCCAAAAAGCTTAAATTGCCGCCGCCGCAAGTGGCAGAAAAGATTGCCGAAGCCGTGCGGCAACTGGATGCCGAAGGGGTGCTGGCCGAAGTCAGCGTGGCCGGCGGGTTTTTAAACTTCCGCTTGTCGCAAGAGGCATTGGTTAAGAATTTAAATAAGGTCCTTGACCAGGGCGACTTGTATGGCTGTTCAATGTTTGGCCAGGGGAAGCATGTCGTGGTGGAATATTTCCAGAACAACGTGGCCAAGCCGCCGCACGTCGGGCATTTGCGCAGCGCCGTTATTGGCGACAGTTTATTGCGAATTTTAAGATCGCAAGGGTACAAGGCGGTGTCCGACACTCACATTGGCGACTGGGGCACGCAGTTCGGAATTTTGATTTGGGCGTATAAAAATTTAAACGGCGAAAAAATTGTGGCCAAACATTCTTCCGACTACATTGCCGCGCTGAATCAATTATATGTGGAGGCGAATGTAAAAATTGAGGCAGATGAAAAATTGCGGGAAGCGGCCAAACAGGAATTCGCCAAATTGGAAAAGGGCGACGCGGCCAACCGCGAGCTGTGGCAAAAGTTTGTCCGGCTGTCGCTGGAAGATTTTGAGCATTATCGCCAGTGGCTCGACGTGTTGCCGTTCGACCACAACCTCGGCGAAAGCTTTTACGAGGACAAAATGCCGGCCGTGCTGGACGACCTTAAGAAAAAGAATTTGCTGACTGAATCACAAGGCGCGCAAATTGTCGATTTGCAAGGCCAAAAGTTGGGCGTGGCCGTGCTGGTTAAATCCGACGGCGCCACGACTTACTTGCTCCGCGATTTGGCCACGGTTAAATACCGCGTTGGCGACATGGGCATAAGCCGGGCGCTGTACGTGGTTGACAACCGCCAGTCACATCACTTTGAACAGGTGTTTGAAATTTCCAAACTCGCGGGCTACGTTACGGACCAGCAAATGGTAGAGCATGTGGATTTTGGGTTTATGAGTCTGCCCGAGGGCGCGATTTCCACGCGCAAGGGTACGACTATTAGCTTGCACAATTTAATCAGCGAGGCCCAAAAACGCGCAGTGAACATTATTAACGATAAAAATCCGGAACTCGATAATAAAGAAGCTGTCGCTAAGCTGGTCGCTTTAGCGGCCATAAAATATTTTGACCTGTCCCATAACCGCAAGACTGAAATTGTGTTTGCCTGGGACAAGGCCCTGAGTTTTGAGGGCAACACCGGACCGTACTTGCAGTACACACACGCCAGAATTCATGGGATTTTAAGGAAGGCAACAGATAACAAACAGCAAATAACAGGCGCCAATGCTCTATCGTTCACGCCTAATGAATTATCGGTGCTGCGCAAGCTTAACCAGTATTCGGAAGTGGTTCAGCAAGTCGCGCAAGATTTTTTGCCGAACCAATTGTGCAATTACCTGTTTGAATTGTCTCAGGCTTTTAACACTTTTTACGAAGCCGTGCCGGTGCTGCAGGAAAAAGACGAACAGTTTCGAGCATTCAGGCTGCATTTAATTACCGCCGTGGCGCAAGTTATAAAAAACGGTTTGTATCTGCTGGGCATTGAAGCGCCGGAGGAAATGTGAAGTTAGAATTAAGAGTCAAGAAGTAAGAATTAAGAATTATGGAAGATTCAGACAAGAAAAAGTTAATATTGAATTTTATTAAAAGCCAAAAGTTGGCGGTTTTGGCTACGGTAAACCAGAAAAGTGGCCCAGAGGCGGCGGTTATTGAGTTTGGCCAAACTGACGATTTGGAAATAATTTTTGATACATTAACTTCGTATCGTAAATACAAGAATTTATCCGAGAATTCAAAAGTAGCGATTGTTGTCGGTTGGGATAACGACGTCACAATACAGTATGAAGGTGAGGCTGTGGAATTGGCAGGCGAAGAAAAAATAAAGTGCCAGGAGCTATATTTTGAAAAAAATCCTGAAGCCAGACGGTGGTCTGACAACCCTGAAATTAAATACTATAAGGTTATTCCTAAATGGATTCGCTATTCTGATTTAAATGTCAAACCTTGGAATATTATTGAATTAAATTTTTAAAGATATGGTCGAAAACAACAACCAACAACCAACCGGGGCGCCGAATTTCGACAAACTCGAAAAAGACATTCTAAAATTTTGGCAGGACAATAACATTTTCCAAAAATCTCTTGACCAGACCTTGGGCAAGCAGCCGTACATTTTTTACGACGGCCCGCCGTTTGCCACGGGTTTGCCGCACTATGGCCACATTTTAGCTTCGGCCATTAAAGACGCGATCCCGCGCTACCAGACCATGAAGGGTCTCTACGTGCGCCGGCGCTGGGGTTGGGATTGTCACGGTTTGCCCATAGAGAATATCGTGGAGCAAAATTTAAAGATCTCTGGCAAAAAACAGATTGAAGAGGTTGGCGTGGAAAGGTTTAACCAGGTCTGCCGCGACAACGTGCTAAAATTCGCCGAAGAGTGGGGGAAAATGGTCAGCCGCATGGGCCGGTGGATCGAGTTCAGCAATTCCTATAAAACCATGGACACCGGCTACATGGAAAGCGTCTGGTGGGGCCTGAAGCAGGTTTGGGATAAGGGGTTAATTTATCAGGACCGCAAAGTTCTGCTTTATTGCTCGCGCTGTGAGACGCCGATTTCCAATTTTGAAGTGGCCATGGACAACAGCTACCGCGACGTGACCGAGGAATCGGTTTACGCGAAGTTTAAGCTATTGCCGCGCCAGCGCATTATTAACGATTTGACCAACGACAAGACTTACCTGCTGGCTTGGACGACCACACCGTGGACCTTGCCGGGCAACACTTCATTGAACCTGGGTCCGGAGATTGTTTACGCTATGGTTGAGCAAAACGGTGAACGTTACGTTTTGGCTAAAGACTTGTTGAAAATTTTGGACGGTGAATACGAAATGCTGGCCGAGTTTCCGGCTCGGGCCTTGGAAGGCCTGCAATATGAGCCGTTGTATCCGGGCGTGATTCCCGACGGCCGTGAAGGGTCCAGGCCTATGCCAACCGGCAGCGCCGGCGAGCCGGCCCGCGCCCACAGGGTTTATTTGGCCGATTTTGTGACCACCGAGGACGGCACGGGCGTGGTACATAACGCGGCCATGTACGGCGAGGAAGATTATGAGCTGGCTAAGGCCAAAAATTTGCCGCGCTTGGATATGCTAGACCACAAGGGTCAGTATTTAGACGGCGCGCCCAAAAGTTTGCGCGGGGTATTTTTTAAGGACGCGGACAAGATCGTCATTAAGGAGCTCAAAGAGCGCGGGCTGATTTATAAAACTTTGCACTATACCCACAGCTACCCGCATTGCCATCGCTGCGGCACGCCGCTGTTTTATAACGCTTTGCCGGCCTGGTTCATTGATATCCAAAAAATTAAAGCCGGCTTGCGCCAGCTTAACGAGCAGGAGATTAACTGGTACCCTGAACACTTAAAAATGGGGCGGTTCGATAAGAGTATGGAATCGGCGCCGGATTGGAACATTTCGCGCAACCGCTATTGGGCAACGGCTTTGCCGTTTTGGAAATGCGAGAATCCTGATTGCAGCAGCGCGCTTTGCGTCGGTTCAATTGCCGAGCTCAGGGAAAAATCCGTTAATTTTGATAAAGTCTATCCGCAATTCGACCCGCAGAATCTGGGGGCGATCGATTTACACCGGCCATACATTGACGAGATTAAATTGAAATGCGGCCGCTGCGGCGGGCAAATGTCCCGCACGCCCGAGGTCGTGGATTGTTGGGTGGAGTCAGGTTCCATGCCGTTTGCGGAATTGCACTACCCGTTCGAAAATCAAGAGTTGTTCCAGCAGCGCTTTCCGGCCGATTTTGTGGCCGAGTATATTGGCCAGACCCGCGCTTGGTTTTATGTTATGCACGTGGTCTCCAACCTGCTGTTCGGGCACGCGCCGTTTCGGCACGTGGTAACCACGGGCAACATTTTGGCCGAAGACGGCAGTAAAATGTCCAAGTCCAAAAATAACTATCCCGATCCGTGGATTTTAATTGAAAAATACGGCATCGACGCCTTGCGGTTTTATTTGTTGACTTGCCCGGTTATGAACGCGGACGACGTTAACTTTAGCGAAAAAAGCGTGCAGGAGGTTAGCCGCAAGATTAGCTTGTTGCTTTACAATATGTGGTCGTTCTTGCGCACGTACGAAAAATCGGTAATCAGCACAAAGGACTCGGCAAACGGCACCCACGTTCTGGACCGCTGGGTTTTATCTAGGTTATCTCAAACCCATGCCGAAGTTACGGCGCAGCTCGACGGCTACAACACGGTCAAAGCTGGCCGGGCCTTGATTGATTTTATCAATGACGCTTCGACTTGGTATTTGCGTCGCAGCCGCGAACGGATTAAGGAGAATTCTGAGGATTCCAAGCAGGCTTTGTCTGTTTTGGGATTCATGCTAACGGAATTGGCAAAAATGTTGGCGCCCTTTATGCCGTTTTTGGCCGAGTTCATTTATAAAGATTTGACCGGCAAGGAATCGGTGCATTTGGAGTTATGGACTCAAGAGCCGCCGGCGGTAGACGCACAAGTGCTGCAGGAAATGGAATTGATCCGCGCGGTCGTAGAGCACGGCTTGTCCTTGCGAAAGGAAAGCAATCTAAAAGTTCGCCAGCCCCTGGCGGAATTGGAGTACCATTTAAAGGGCAAAAATCAGGTCTTGTCCCCGGAATTTGAAAGAATTTTAGCCGATGAGCTAAACGTTAAACAAGTGAGCGGCCGTAGCGATTTCGTGCCCAAGGGCGGTTGGGCTTACCGCGAAACACCGCAATTTAAGCTGGCGCTTAATTTGGAGCTGAGCGAGGAGCTTAAGGCCGAAGGTTTGGCGCGGGAGCTGGAGCGGGCGGTTCAGGATTTGCGCAAAAAGAGCGGCCTGAGGATCGGCGAGTTGGTGGATTTATATTACAACGCGGCTGACGATAAGTTGGAAAGCGCGTTGTTGAATTTATTTGACCGCAAAAAAACGTTCGTCAGCCAGATTCAGAAGAGTTTAGAGGTAGAAGCGGATTTTGAGATTCAAACCCAAGTCGAGGGGCGGGCGATCTGGTTTGGCGTGGTTAAGGTTTAAAGTTTAATAATCGAAATGTAAAATTTTGGCGTCGCTGCGCTATAGCCGCTTTTTAATCTGTGGCTCCGTTTAAAATTTTTTCTCCTCTAATGTCGCGCGAACACACTTACTTAGCCATTATTTTAAAAAAACAGCCGTTCGGCGACGCCGACGAGCTAGTGACGATTTTTACCCAAGAGGCTGGCAAGCTGCGAGCCGTGGCTAAGTCGGTCAAGTTGCCTAAAAGCAAGCTGCAGCACGCCATCCAGGTCCCGTTTTTGGTTGGGTTGCGCTTGTCCGATGGCCGGCTGCCAAAAATTATCGGCGCGGAGGTGCAAAACAGTTATGGACATATTCGCCATGGTTTAGAGAGTTTAGCCGCGGCTTTTTACGTTTTGGAGTTAATTTTAAAGTTTACGGCCGACGAGCAGCCGAGCGCCAAGCTATTTAAATTGGCTAAAGATTTTTTGGAGTTTTTGGATCGAATTCCGGCTAAAGCCGGCGCGGGTTTACTTTTGGCCATTGTCAAGTTTCAAATTCGATTTTTGGACGCCGTTGGGTTGTCGATTAGCGCGCCGGCTAAAGCCGGCGCGCAGGAATTGTATTTTAGCAACAGCCATGGCGGTTTTACCGCCAATAGCATAGCCGCCGTGCCCACAACGGCCGCGGCTTATGAGTTGTACCGAAGGCTGACCCAAGGCCAAGCCGGTGCCTCGGATTTTAGGCCGGATACCGCTGCGGCCGCGGAATTGCGCGGCTTGCTTTCCCAGTTTTTAGAATACCATTTGGAACGGCGCGTAAAATCCGAGCGGTTTTTAAAGCAGAGCGGTGTGGTATAATATATAGTGAAGCAGCCCTCGCGGGCAGATTAAGAGACAATTTATTTAAGTTTAATATATATGGACGAACAACAGCCGCAAAATGATTCGCCTTTCGTCAAAAAATCTTTAAGCCAGAATTCAAACCCCGGCCCGGCTCCGGCCAGGGTCATTGAGATGCCGTTACCGCAGCCGTCGGGGGCGAAAAATTTTTATCGCGAAAATCGTTGGTATATTTGGGGCATTGCCTTGGCGGCGGCGACTATTGGGGTGCTGTCGTATTTTGCTTTCCGCAAAGTGCCTTTAGCCCCGCCCAAAGAGGCCAATGTCAGCATTAGCGTGGATGTGCCCCAGACCGTGCCGGCTGGCGGGGAAGCGGTTTACAAAATTGTCATTAATAATCAAGACACGCAAAAGTTGGTCCAGATGTCTTTGGAAGTGAATTACGCCGACGGCTTGAGTTATGAGAGCAGCAGTCCTAACGCCGATAACCTTTCGGGCACGCAATTTACCGTGCCGGATTTGATCCCCGGCCAAAATGCCACAATTTTTCTGAAAGCCAAGGCGTCCGGCAATATTAACGATCAAAAAGACCTGTCACTGAAGCTGCATTACCATTACGCCAATTTTAATTCGGAGTTTATTAAGCAGCAGGCGGCCAGCGTGCGCCTGGTTGCGGCCGACGTGGTATTAGAGCTCGACGGTCCAGCCACGACCAATAACGCCCAGCTGGTCGTTTATACCGTTAAATACCAGAATAATTCCAACAACGATATCCAAAACGCGCGCGTTACCGTAGATTTTCCTAATGGGTTTTCATTCGCCTCGGCCAACCCTCAGCCGGATAGCGGCAATAATACTTGGAATATTAGCTCGTTGCCGCAGAAAACCTCCGGGACGATTTCGATTCAGGGTAATTTTACTTCGGCCAACCCGGGAGAGAGCAAAACCGCCACGGCCAATTTTTTGGTCTTGGGCCAATGCCCGGGAGGTTATTGCACCCAAGCGACTTTCCCGTTTACCACTCAAATCGCGTCGTTGCCGCTGTTGGTTTCGCAGCAGGTCGACGGCGCGGACAATAATATTGCCAAGCCCGGCGACACCTTGACTTTTCGCTTGGCTTACCAAAATAACGGCAGCGTGGCCGCCACCGGCGTTAATATTATCGCGACTTTAAATTCCAAAGCGTTGGACTTAACCACTTTGCGGGCCGAGGGCGGGCAGGTTAGCAATAATACCATTTTGTGGAACGCCTCCAGCGAACCAAACTTGGCCAGCTTAAACCCCAGCGACGGCGGGCAACTGACTTTTACGGTTCAAATCAAGGATCCGGCCACCAAGGATTCTTCAAAAAATTTGGATGTGCTTAGCACAATTAAGATTAAATCCAGCGAGTACGATACTTACTTTCCGGGCAACCAAACGGATATTAAAATTGCCAGTCCGGTTGGTCTGGTTACGGCTTTAACTTATCAAAGCGGTCAATTGCCGCCGCAGGTGGGCAAACAGACCGATTACCAAGTATCGCTAACCTTAACTAACGCCACGAACGACATGAACAACGCCACGCTGACGGCGTCGATTCCCGTGGCTGGCGGTTTTGTCGGTTCCAGCGTAAACTCGGCCGAAGCCGGCCGCGTGCAATTTGACCCGGCTACGGGCCAGCTGAGTTGGCAGGTTGGGTCTTTGCCGGCGCATACCGGCCAGTTTACCGCTCCGCGCACGCTGAGCTTTACCATTCGGTTGGTTCCCGCCGCCTCCCAAGCCGGCACCAGCCCGACTTTAGTGAAAAATTTGCAATTTGCCGCTACTGATACTTATACTAATCAGTCGGCCGCGGCCGCGGCCGACAGCATTACTACCAATGCCCTAGGCGGCGGTTATGGCCTAAACGGCACGGTGCAGCGGTAGGCGGCGGAAAAATTTAAATTGGCGCTATGACGAATGAAGAGTTGATTAATGAAGCGGCTTCGTTGATAAACGTGAGGGCGGATAACGGCAATTTAATTGGCGATGTTGGTTGCGTTTTGGTCAGCGGCAATGGCAATATTTATTATGGAGTATGCGCCGCCGTAGGTTCAAACGTCTTTTGCGCCGAGCAGTCAGCGATTGGTTCCATGCTCACCGCGGGGGAGTATGACGTAAAAAAGATAGTCGCGACCTGGAAGGACGAAAAAGGCAACGTGTTCGTTATTCCGCCGTGCGGCAATTGCCGCCAATTGATGTACCAAATGAACCACGCCAATTTAGATACAGACGTGATTTTGGATAAAGCCAAGCTTGTTAAATTAAGGGAGCTACTTCCTTATTATGACTGGTGGAAACAAGTATCATAAAAATACCCGCCCCTGGGGGCGGGTGTTTTGTTCATTGCTATTTGAGCTTTAAGTTTTACGCCCCGGGCTTAGTGGTAAATAAAACCGCGGATGACCGAGCTGCCAACGCTGATCCAGCGCTGGTCAACTCTCCCGAAGTGCGCGTAGTTCATTTCCGAGACCAGGAAACGCCCGTCTTCCACTTGTTCGACAATGGCTACGTGTCCAAAGCGGCGGTTTTCATTGGTGACCACAATCGCGCCAACCGCCGGCTCTTTGTTGACGACCGCGCCGTATGCCCGGGCGTTGGCAATCCAGTTTTTAGCGTTGCCGCCCCAGGGAACATGGATGCGGCTGGCCACGTACCAGGTGCAGTAGCCCCACGGGAAAAGGTGACCCGTACCCACGTCTTCTTGTGCCGGCGGCGTATATTCGTCTCCGGTTGAGCCGGAACTCTTGGGTTTGGCCGGTTTGGGCGCGGGTTTAGGCTTAGGCGGCTCTGGCATGACGCCGCCGGGGACGATAATCAATTGCCCGTTATCAATATCTTCCGGGCCGTCTAAAAGATTGTAGCTAATAATCGTGTCCAAGGGTACCTTGTATTTCGCCGCGATGTCGGGCAAGGTGGTGTTGGAATCCGCCTTAACCAGCACGCCATCGGTGGGCAAAATTATCAGCTGCCATCCGGGTTTAATTGTGTCATTCGGCAGGTTATTGGCCCACTTGATAGTTTGGATGGAGATGCCGAATTCGGCCGCTACAGATTTTAAGGTGTCGCCGGGCTGAGTTTGATAAATTTTAATTTGCTTGGCCACCAGCCCCTGCACGCTGTCTGGGTTGGGTTTAACCATGCCGTCGTCATTAATTACCACGCCGTTGGCGGCTTGATCGGCCGGCATTGGGTCGGTGGGTTGGGTCAGACCGGTAAAATCATCGGCTTGGGCCTGGGCAATAAAGCCGTTTTGCACCACGGTGGTAATAATGCTGCCGTTCTTTTCCGCTAGGCGGGGATTATAGGCCGAGTGGTAAGCCAACAGGCGCGCCGCATAGCTGCTGTCTTGGTAATTGTGCTGGGCGCTGCCATAAAAGAAATGGAAATTTAACCAGCCGGTAAGCAGAGCCGCGACTAAAAGGCCAAGTTCGCCGGAGAACTTTAAAATAAAATCCCAAACATCCATGCTGCTTAAATGCATGGCAGGAAAAGCGTTAACGTGGATTTTTTTTAGCCGCGGCGCGCGCAACCTAAATTTGAACGCGGCTTTTTTAACGTAGTACTGGCCCAGGAAGCGGAGTTTAAACCAGAGTTTTTTTAGCCTGAGGCGCAGTCCAAGCAATTTAGTTATATTGACTCCTTATTTTGTTTTACAGAATTTCCGGGCACGAGTTTGGCCCGAATTCTGTCCCTGTCTTTGGTGTTCCTGTGGTAGGTGGGGGTAGGGCAAAATAATCAAATATAGCGCGATTTCGGCAAGCAGTAGCATCTCAAAGCCGCGTTAGCACTATATTTTTAATGGTAATCAGTTCTTACTAATTTTAGCCAACCTGCCTAAACTGGGCAAGGGTTTAATCCACATTTTATTTTTTTTTAGCTTAATTAAAGAGAATTTAATTAAAACTGGCTTAACTTTAAGATTTTAATCAATATCCCTAGCCGTGATATAATGAATTGCTATATGGACTTAAGTTCACTTAATGACAAGCAGCAGCAAGCAGTGACGGCGCCTCTGGGGCCGGTTTTAGTACTGGCCGGCCCGGGCAGCGGCAAAACCAAGACTTTAACTTACCGTATTGCCTATATAATAGAGAAGCGGCTGGTGCCGCCGGCCCACATTTTAGCGTTGACCTTCACTAACAAGGCGGCCAAAGAGATGCGCAGCCGGCTACAGGCTCTGTTGGCCCGCTACAAATCCGCTTCTGAGCAGATTACTATGGGCACTTTCCACGCGGTGTGCGCGCGGCTGCTGCGCGCCGATATCGATAAGCTCGGCTATGGCCGCGATTTTGTGATTTTCGACACCGATGATCAGCAAAAGCTAATTAAGGAGATTTTGGAAGACTTGCGTTTGGATAGCAAGCGCTTTCCGGCCAGTTTATTCGGCGCGTTAATTAGCCGGGCGAAAAATTTGCTGCAATTGCCTTCGGAGCTGAATATCGGTGTGGAGCAACCTTTAGCCGGCCAGCTGCAAGAGGTTTACGCCCGCTATCAGGACAGCTTGCTGAAGCAGAACGGCTTGGATTTTGACGATTTGCTGATGCTGACCGTCAAATTGTTTGAAAGCTTTCCTAAGGTGCTGGAAAAATATCGGGAAAAATTTAAATATATTTTGGTTGATGAGTATCAGGACACGAACCCCGCGCAATACGCGCTGCTGCGGCTGCTGGCGAAGCACGAGAATGTTTTTGTGGTGGGCGACGACGCCCAAAGTATTTACGGCTTCCGCGGCAGCGACATCCGCAATATTTTGAGCTTTGAAAAAGATTTTCCCCGGGCGCTGGAGATTAAGTTGGAACAGAATTATCGCAGTAGCAGAAATATTTTAGCCGCGGCCCAAAAGGTGATCGAGTTAAACCCCGACCAGCGTAAAAAAACGCTGTGGACGGAAAACCGCGGCGGCGAAAAAATCACGGTGTTTGAGGCCGAAGATGAGCGCGCCGAGGCCGAGTTTGTGGCTAAAAAAATTATTGCCCTCTCCAGCGGCCTGCCTGTCGAGCCCGAGTACGTGCAGGAGCAACCGGCGGCCGGCTACTCTATTTTAGACCGGTTTTTAAAAGCGCGCCGGTTGTATGGCGCGAGCTTGAATGATTTTCGCCGCGGACCGTTGCCGCAGCTGCCGAAAAAGCATGATAGCCTGACGGAGTATTGCGTCTTGTACCGCACTCATGCCCAATCGCGGGCCATGGAAGAGGTTTTAATTAGCTGCGGCATTCCGTACCAAATTGTCGGCGGTTTAAAGTTTTACGAGCGGCGGGAGATTAAGGACATGCTGGCCTATTTGCGGCTATGTTTGAATTTCCGCGATCTGGTGTCGCTTAAACGCGTCATTAACGAACCGCCGCGGGGTATTGGCGACAAGTCGTACCAAGTTATTCGCGACGCGATTTTAGAGCTGGCGCCGCGCGGGCAAGAGGTCCAACTTAGCGAGTTTCGTCACAAATTGACCGAGGTCAAGCTTCAATCCAAGGCCCAAAAATCTGCCGAAGAATTTTTTGCCATGCTCGATGAGCTGTCCGCGACGCCCGAACCGCTGGCCTTGCCCGACCTAATAAAAAAGGTCACCAAACGCTCGGGGTACGAACGGTATTTGCGCGACGGCAGCGAGAGCGGCGAGGGCCGCTGGGAGAACGTTGAGGAGCTTATGACCGTGGCTAACAAGTTTAAGCACTTGCCGTGGCGCGAGGGTACGACCGCGTTTTTGGAGGAAGTGGCCTTGTTGTCGGAAATTGACCAAAAGGACGATAACAAAGATTCGGTGACCTTAATGACTTTGCATAGCGCCAAGGGTCTGGAGTTCGACAATGTTTTCTTTATTGGTTTGGAAGAGGGGATACTGCCTCACTCACGCAGCTTGATTGAAACTGACCAGTTGGCCGAGGAAATCCGTTTGGCTTATGTTGGGTTGACGCGGGCGCGTCACCGGTTATTTTTGGTCTACGCCCGCAGCCGCCGCATTTACGGCGACAACCGTTTAAGTAATCCCTCGCGCGTGTTAAAAGTTTTGCCGCGCGAAGCCGTGGAGTTCGTTGGTGTTTCTAAAAGTTTTTTTGACGAAGCGGACGCCGACGGTGAATTGACGGTTGAGGAAATGGAATTTTAATATAAATAAAGATCCTAGAGCCATGGACATCATTGAACTGCAAAATTTGCTGCGACGTTATGGTCTAAAGCCAAATTTTACTTATGGGCAGAATTTTTTAGTCGACGACTTAGTCTTGCAAAACATTGTGGACGCGGCGGCAATTTCCGCGGCTGACAATGTTTTGGAGATCGGCCCGGGGGTCGGCAACCTCACCAGGCTGCTGTGCGGCCGCGCTAAACTGGTGCTGTCAATAGAAAAGGACCCGGCCATGCTGCCGATTTTAAAATCCCTAAAGAAGGATTACAAGAATTTTCGTTACGAAGTCGCTGACGCTTTAGTGTACGATTTTCCAAAATTTTTTGCCGGACAAGAATATAAAGTCGTCGCTAATATTCCATATTACGTTACTGGAAAAATTTTGCAGATGCTTATGACGGCAGAACATAAGCCAACGTCGGTGGTGGTGCTGACCCAAAAAGAGGTGGCGCAGAACGTTTGCGCCAAAGCGGGGGACTTGTCTATTCTTGCTATTTCAGTGCAGCTTTATGGCGAGCCTGAGCTTATCCGCGTGGTGTCGGCCAAAAGTTTTTATCCGGTGCCAAAAGTCGACAGCGCGATTTTAAAAATTGACGTTCACAAGCGGGCAGAGTTTAACATTGCCGACGAAAAAAAATTTTTTGGCGTGTTGCGCGCATGTTTTGCCGGCAAGCGCAAGCAGATCCATAATACGCTAAAAAATAATTTACACCTCGACCAAAACTCCGTTGGCCGTATTTTGGAGGCGGCTAAAATAAAACCCGAGGCACGGCCGCAGGAGTTATCAATTCCACAGTGGATTAAGCTGATCGAAAAAATTCAAGGCTAAAATTATCGCGCCTGGACAAATTAATTTATCAACCGGACTTCGTCTCCGGTTTTTATGTGTTTGGCGGCGCTCCAGCCCGCGTTGACTTCCAAGACTTGGTCTACGGTCCGCGGCGAGACGTAGATCGGCAGGCTGCTGCTGGCGGAGGTTGGCGCGGGGGCGTTGGGTGTAATGGCAAGGACCTTGCCGTCGCTGATCCAAATCAGGTCCAAATTAAACTTCATCTTTTTCATCCAGAACTCGGGCGTGTCCGGGCCGCTAAATTCAAACAGCATGCCTTGGTCTTCGGCCATAAACGCCCGTCCGGATAAACCGTTCTCCATGTCGGCTGCTGAAGATACAACTTGGACGTGTAAAATATTGCCGGCAATGGCAAGTTGCCGGTTGTACATTGAGTTTTCCGGCAAAGCCGCCGCAGGGGAGGGGTTTGGTCGATTGCACGCAGCCGAAAGCAAAACCAAGCTTATTAAAAAAATCCGTCTACGCATGAATGCAGCATACCAGCTATTGCAATTTTTTGCCAGATGTGCTATAATATATATAGTTAAAGTTTAGTCAGAAAAGAAACAAAAACACAACAAAAACCAGTAAGTTTCGACCTGAAATTTAATGCCTAAGCCGAGGCAAATTTTAGCTTGAATTTATTGGTGCAAATGGTCGTGAAACAAAAATAAAATTTATTTTATGGCGAATCCCACGGTTGGCAAGGGAGGGTTTGGCCAGAGGTCCGAACATTTTAACTTTGGCCATTTTGGCGCTGTGGCGCTTTGCGCGGTAGCGTTGCTTTTTACAACTTGGCTGAAAAATGGTTTTAGTCTTTCCGACCGGACAAGCGCCACCGCGCCTGGACCGGTACTGACTTATGAGCAAGCGCGAGCGGAAGTCGCGGCCGATCAAAATTCCAATCAAGCTCAAAGCCCGGGCAATTCCAAACAAACAGCCGAAGACCTGGCCACGCTTGATCCGAACTCCTATGGCGGATCGGTTTTGGGCACCAGCACCGATGCCGAAATGTTTCCGCCAGCCGACCAGATGCTGACCCCGGCGATGCTGGATCAAATAAAAATAAACACCATTGACGCGACCGGTTCCACAACCATCTCGCAGTACTCGCGAGATTTGACTTACGTGGAATCGCAATCTAACACCTTGGGGTTAGTTGCGGATTTAAACAGCGGCGACGCCGCGACATTAAAAAAAGTGGAAGATAATGCCAAGAATGTGGTAGCGAATTTGGCTAAGATTCCGGTCCCGAAGGAATTAGCCGAGTATCATAAAATCAAAATGATGTATTTCACCACGTTAGGCTTTATGGCGCGCGGCTTTGCCGGAGACCAAAGCGTGGGCATGGATAATTTAAGCACCATCATGTTCAGCTTAAGCGAGAAGCTAGACCAGACCGAAAGCGATATTTATAACAAGTACGGCGTGCAGTTATGAAACGCGCATTTAATAAACTAAAAATTTTTGCAGCTGCAGGCTTGGCGGCAATAATATTTTTTTTGCCGGTGCTGCAACCCGTCGCGCAAGCGGGTTTCATCCCGGGCGTGCCCGACCCGGTTTATTTGCTTGACCCGGCGACTACCGGCACGTTGACCGCGATCGCGGGCAGTACCGCAGCTTCGGCGACTTTGCTCGGCACCATTCAGGCTTCCGTCGGCGTGCCCGGCGTTACCAGCGCTTTGGTCTCGGGGTTATTGTCCGGAGCGGGCAGTGTTTGCAGTAACGTTAGTCAGTTGCAGGAAATCGCCGGTACGGCCGACACCTTTAGCAGTTTTTCGCTGATTGGCGGCAGCGCGGCCGAAGCCACGCAGATCACTTCCAAGATTGCCTCATTAATTGCGCTGCGCGCCTGTGATAACGCGCAGTTGGAAATTTTAAAAAAAGCTCCGGCTGGCAGCTTGTTGGCCGCGCAGGAACTGACGCGCCGCATGAACGCGCTAAGCTCGGAGATGAATTCTTTAGATCAGCGCATTGAGGCGCTGAAAGCCAGGCAATCGGCCAGCTTTAAGGACGTGCTAAGAGCTATCGCAGTTAAATTGTTGCTGACCTACAGCCAGCAGCTCACGACCAAACTGGTCAACAGTCTGATTGCCAAATACAAGATTAGCAATTACTTAAAATACGCCGACGCGCTGTCGACGATTATTTATACTTCGGATTACGTAAAGAAGAATTATCCAGGTTCGGCCGACCAGATGATTCTACGCTCGATTTTGTTAAGCCAGCCAGTACAGGGGCAGGTGCTGCCGCTGGTGCGCGAGCAAGCCAAGCAGAATTTGGGTTTTATTCCGGACCAACTCGCGTTTTCCGACCCAAACTATTACGTCAAGATGGCACAGATCGGTTTTGGCAAGAACGACCCGTATTTTTTGACCACCACCTTTAACGGCCAGGCGGCCGAAGCCAAGGCTCAAGGCGACTTAATGGCGCAGCAGGAAGTTTCCCAAAGCAAAGGTTTTTTGCCGGTGCGCGATTGTAATGGCGCGGTTAACCAGCAGCAAACTATGGACCAAAATTACGCGCAGTTGGCCAATCAGTATGATTTTAATTACGACGTCCAGCAAAAATTGGCGGCGGCCTATAAACTTAATCCAACCGACGCGACCAAAGCCCAGCTGGACCAGGCCACGACGGCCATGCAAACGAGCATTGACCGGCTAACGAGCTTTCCCAAGCAGGTGTCCACGCCGATTTTAGACCTTTGCGCTGGCATTACCAATCCGGGCGCATTTGTGGGCGACAGCCTGACGGGGTATTTGCAAAAGCAAATCGACCAGTCCATGAACCTAAACAACGCCAACTTGCCGTTCTACGGCCAGTTTATAATGGGGGTAGCTACCAACTTTTTGAATAACATCATCCAGGGCAACAAGAATAACCTCCAGTTGTTGACTGAGACCGGCATTCAAGCCGGTAACGTGGCGGCCAACAGCGCGGTGCAGCAGTGGAGCGACAGCAAGGCGCAAGGCCAGGTGAGCAGTTCTATTGCAAATGACCAAAATACCTTAGCCGACGCCAGCAGCGGGAACATTGGCTTTAAGGCGGCTAAGACCTCGGTGAGTTCGCAATTTATGATTCTGTGGGACGCCAGCCAAAACAGTGATGTCGGCTTTGTGACGTTAACCGGCAGCGGTTTACCGCAAGCTTCGGCCACGCAAGCCCGGCAAGTAACCGGCAGCCTGACCTTTAGCTTTGGGCAGGCCGCCAGCGCTATTTACACCTTAAATCTTTATTCCAAAGGTAATATCCCAGGCCAAGACCAGCCTTTCCAGCAACTCATGATAACCGTTAGAAATCCAGCCAGCGGTTCGGTGGCAGGCGCCTTTACCGCCTTAGCGCCGTTGCAACTACGCGGGCCAGTGCCTGCGCTGCACTTGCGCGGGGAATAATCTACAACAAAACAAAATTACAATTCGGAAAAACCGGCCTTAGGGCCGGTTTTTCGTTAAGTTGGAATCATGCCACTAGGCATCTAAAGGTTATAAGTTGGAGGTCTAGTTTTCCCCAGGAAAAAATTTTGTGTTTTGGGGGTTGATGTGGTATAATTTTTGCAGCAAAGCTGGCTTTGACAGGAATTTTTAGAAAAATTTGATAAAATTTTTGCGCGGAATTAAGCCAAAAATCTTGATTCGGAAATTAAAAACTAAAACTATTAGAAAAATTGGCGCGGGCTTGTTTGCTGTTGTTGTTCTGGCAAGCAATTTTTTGTTTGCTTTTTATCCTGAGAAAGTACAAGCTGCGGACACGAGTTTGGATTTCGGAAAAATTTATTTGACAAACTCTATCGGTGTATCTACTTCTCCGGATGGCCCTTGGGATAGCAACTTTGTGAGGGTAGGGAATGAACCTACAAGCAAGCTTTACGTTCATATGGCCGTGACTTTACAGTCGGTTACTAATCATGCAGGACAAGTGCAAGGCCAGCTGGTTGCTAATCAGGATAAGATTTATGTTGATCATTGGTATTCCGCAGACAAGACTATTTTGGGTTTTGGTGGTAATGTGGTGGCCAAAGTTTTGCCGGCCTATATTGAACAGGAACTGAAAGCCGGAAGACAACCTGGAATTCCTTGTTATACGGCTTCTGTGGCCAGCAACGCGAGCGTCGGCCTTACAGCCGCGGCGGTTATTGGTGCGGCTGCCGCAGTTACTTTAACTGCTGGTGCCGCTGGTGCGGCTGCCGCTGGTGGGACAGCTGCTGCCGCAACCGGTGCGGCAGGATCTGGCGCCTTGGCGGCCGGAACAGTTTTGGGACCAACTGGTGCGGTAGTCGCGGGTGGTGGTGCGGCTGCCGCTGGTGCGGCTGCTATCCCGGCCGGCTTTGTATCGACTGCCAGTGGTCTAATAGTACCTTCAAGTGTAGCTGTCGGCGCGGCTAGCGCGGGTGGGTTAACTTTAGCTTCGCTTGGCGGAGCCGCATTTGCCGCAGGGAAGGCCGGTCTTGTTGCTGGGGCCGGACTCGGGGCTTGGAGTTTACTCAGTCCAAATGAGTACGTTAAATGCGATTCCCCTATATCCCCGGCGGAAGGTCGGCCTTTACTGAGTGCTGGAATCGGTTCCCCTCAGACTTTTTTGCTCGGGGATAAAGTTTACGAAACTACTTTTACTATCCCCCAATCTCAGTTCCAGAACCTTGGGTTTGTCGCTGACCCTGCAGCCACAAACGAATTTTACGCTATTCCGAGTATTTGGTTCCATATGGCGGGCCGCCCAAATGATTACGGTTCAGTCATCGGGGCAGGGAAGAGTGTTTTTGTTCAGGTTTACAAAACCGATGCCGAGGCCCAGCAGCATGCCTCTGACCCAACACCAACAGGCATTCCGGGTAACGCTTCGGTGACTGGTTCGGGTAAGGATTTTGGTTCGGGCAAGAATCCGCTACTTAATTTGTTGGGAAATATTATTAATTTTGTTATTTTTCTAATACAGGAATTAATATTCTTTGTTTTTTCTTACCTCATCGCGCCGGTGACGGAGGCCATGCTCAGCATCCGTACTTATACCGACCAATTTGTCGGAGTTATTTATCCGGGTTGGATTTTAGTGCGCAATGCCAGCAATATCCTGTTTATTGTGGCGATTATCGCCATTGCCATGGGCACGCTGTTTAGGGTGGAAAGCTACCAGTACAAGCATTTGCTGGTGCAGCTGATAATCGCGGCGCTGCTCGTGAATTTTAGTTTGGTTATTGGCCAGGCGGTCTTGGGATTGGCGGATACGGTGCAGAACCAATTCTTGCCCAATAGTAGCGGGGTTATCCGGGCATTAGGTTATTCATTGATAGTAGAAAATAAGCAAGTTATCGAAACTGTTAATTTTTCGGGTACTTTCGCAGGCGTGGTACAGCCGCTGTTTTATTTGGCCATGGCGCTCGGCGGATTTGCCGTGTTTTGCGCCATCACCGCGTTTTTGGCCATCCGGATTGTGGCTTTGTGGATTTTCTTAATGGTCAGCCCGATTGCTTACGTGGCCGGCGTGCTGCCGACCACGGCGCATATCCGGTCGGACTGGTGGAAAAGTTTTATTAAGTACGCGTTCTTTACGCCGATTCTCGCGTTCTTTTTGAATATTGCCGCGTCTATGGCTATTGCCCAGCGCACCAACCCGGTTTTGCAGCAGCTGGCCGGGAGCAATTACGCGGTTGGCGACAGCATGATAGCCACCTTTATGTTCTCGGTGGGCAGCAGTATTTTACTGTTGGTGTTTTTGTTCGCCGCCTTAATGGTGTCCGAAAAGATTGGCGTGGTCGGCGGCGACGTGATAGCCAAGCTTGGCAAGCAGGGCCTCATGGCCCCGTTTGCTGCTACGGGATGGTTGGCAAAAAGAGGTGGCGGGTATGTTGGGAGAAGATGGAACGAAGAAACGGCAAAATTGGTTACTGACCAGCACGGCACGGTGGGTAACTTAAAGAAGGCTGCGTTTGCTGTGTTAAACGCCCCAGCTTTTTTTAAGGGTTGGGAAGAGCGTGCGCATGAACGAAAAGAAGAAGCGGAAAAAATTGCTCATGGTGCGGGTCAAGAAGTCGCTTCTGAGCTGTTAACCGGGGGCAGGGAAAAGGTTCCCTATAAGGAATTAGCTAAGTTACAGATAGAACGAGGGTATGTGAGTAAATTGCGCGAGGCTATGGGTGACGATATGGACAAGTCCCAAGCTAAAGACCTGTATCGCCGTATTAAAGACGTGAAAGGTTTGGAAGGCGAAAGATTGCGTGGTGCATTCTTTAAAATTGTGGGTTCTCAAGGTTATTTGGATGATATGACCGAAATTGCTTCTGACGATCATTTTAAGCATGGTATTGTGGATGATTTAAAGAAGAAGGGGGTTTCGTCAGAGGCTCTGGCTATGTTCGAGCGTGCCACGGAAATCTATGATGACGAATCCATGCAAACTCATGCTTGGAATTTGGCCGGATTAGACATGAATGTTTTATATAGACTTAGGTTTGAAGATGGGTATGATAAAAGTAAAGAATATAAAGACTGGCTTGCGAAGGAATCCAATCAGGATAAACTCAGACAGTTGGCCGATATTTCCTCCCACGCCAAGGATGTTGGTCACTTTGAACAGATGTACATGGCGGTAAAAGATGCTGAACATGGTAATTATAAGCCGTTGGTTAATAAATATAATGCCGCCAGCGCGAAAGATATAGAGCATGGCAATTGGGTTGTAAAGGAAGACGGAATGGAACGAGCTGATGAAATCCAAGGTGAAATGGTTAAGGTGCCAATTCGCGACATGATGCGCAGGATTACCTGGCATAATTTGGTGCCAAAGACAAAAGACGCGGAAGGTAATTGGCATCCGGCTGGACCATTGGATGAACATGGGAACTTACAATTATCGGCTTACCAGCGAAAGGTTTGGAAGATGTTAGGTCCTGAATACATTAGCCAGGCCACGCATATTCAGCCTCGAACCGTGAAGTATACTATGGGACAAATGGTATCTGATGACGGTAATTTGGTTAAACCGGAACAATTTGAGGCCATCGCGAGCATAAACGCCCCTATGGCCCAAGCGATGTTAAATATAGCGCAATTTGGTAGGCCTGATCCCACGCCAGCTGTTAAGGACGAGTTTGCCAGAGAACGGACCGACCAGATGGTGCATAAGATTATGGAAGACGTTGATTTAGATGAAGGACGATACCCTGTGATCAGGGATATTATTAATCAGGTACATAGGGGGTTGCAAAATTCGTCGTGGGCCAGAGACCAGTTATTAGCTGGCGGTTTGTCCACAAACGCGTCTGATCGGATTATCGATATGACCTACAACCAACTTGCCACAAACCGGAGGGCTTCGGTTACTGCGACAAACTATTTAACCCCGTCCGTTAGAGGTCAGTTGAGCATTGAGACCAGTAAAGGTATTAATGCGGAAATAAATTCTGCCGTAGACGCTGGCTTTTCTAGTTTGAAGTCTTCAGATGTAAATTTTGGGGACGCGGCAGCAGAATCAACATTCAAAGATTTGATCAAAACAAAATTGGAAGGTTTTGTCAGTTCCTTACCAGGTATTGATGTTGATTATGTAGCCGGGGCCATTGCAAAGGAGATTAACCAAAAACCTCCTTCAAAATAGGTATGGCGATTAATAAAAAGAGGTTATGTTAAACACTCAAACAATCAAACAGATTAGGAGCAAGCTGGCTGGCGCAGATTTTGTTACAGTACCTGATTTAAATTTACCTTTGGTTGAAGAGCTTTCTGATCCGATTCCGCTAAACCAATTGCTTAAATCGGATACCATGGTTTTAATTCAAAATATGACCACGGAGATTATCCGTTTGAATAATATTAGCGATGCCTTGGAACTGATTCGTCGGCTCCAGATGGTGCCTAGCGTTAGACTTAGTGATGTCGAGGCGTATAATTTTTACGACGGTCTGATTGGGCTGTTAAAATTTGTTTCTTTAACCGCGTGTAAAAGGCGAGAATTGCGTAGTTTGTTGAATCAAAGTTTGGTGCAGGCGTTGGAGGCCGGCGTTGAGGTTTCCGCTAACCTTGACAGCTTTATCAATTTGTACGAGGAAGGTTTAGGTACCGATAAAGAGATGCGCCGTGAACTTTTATATGCGTTGGAGACTAACAGGGAAACCTTAGGGAATTCCATGATCGAGGTTAGCCAGAATGGAAAAGTGGAACCGATTGTTCAGAATTGGCTGAAATCCTATAATTTATCCCAATCGCTGAACGTGGCTCGCGGGCGGTTTAATCAAATTAATTTTTTGAATTCTGGTCGTAATGTTGGTTTGCTGAGTAGCACAGACAAAGAAGTTTTGTCGGAGTTAATTAGGATATATGATAAATTATTATTTCCGCCACCTGGACCGGAGGTTGTTTCGGATAATTCTGTAGAGGAAAGAGAGGCGTTGAATCAATTAAATTTTGTCAGATCAGAGAGGTTCAATTTGCCCAAGGAGTTTTTAAGCCCACAAGAAGGCGGTAATGATGGTTTGATAACGAGCAGGCGGGTATCTAAAACGCCAAAATTACCTCCCAAGGTGCCAATGCCGCAAAATCGGGCGGCGGTGAAAAAAGTGGACATGGGTGAAATATTAGCTGGGCAAGAGGTAAAAAGCAAAAGGCCAGAAACCAGCACGGCCGAACAACAAACGGAAAGCGGGAAGCAGGAAGCCGAATTCGAAAACACGGGAGCCGGATTGCAGTTGCGCGCGGCGCCTCCGCCGGCAATCATGAAAAAGCCAATTTCCGCGCCATTGGTGACGGCCGAAACCCTGGCCGCGCAAATGGAAAAGAAAAAGAAAGGCCGGGAGGCGGAGATTGACCAAAAATTGCACAAGCTTGAAGACAGGGCGAAGAAACGGAGTTAAGCCGGCCGTGTTAAATAAAATTTATTAAAGATTATGGATGCACCGCATCTCCAAAAAATTCAAGGTTCAGTGAATAGCGCCGCCATTCTTTCGGCCGGGGAAAAGGCCGAATGGCTCCAGCTTATGGGTATAATGAACGACCGTCAGCTGCTGGAATTGGAGCGGATTTTAACCGAGGCAGCGTCTCAGGAGCCTAAAGCCAAACAGCAGCAGCCAAACTTTGATAAACCTCAGGAGCAACAGGCCCAAAAGACAAACCAAACCCCAAAGCCGGCCGTTGTCGCCGCGCCGGTGCAGACGGTTGCGGCGCCATCTCCCAGCCAGCCGGCCCCGAGGCCGGCCAGCGAGCCGGCAAAGCCAGGCGCTGAAGCTGGAGTCGGTTTTTCTCATATTTTGAATTTTCCCAAAGGTCCTGGTCCGACCGCAACGCCCAAAGCGGCCGTTGCCGCTGCACCGTCGGCCAAGCCCTCGTTTATGGATAGGTTAAAGGCCGTGGTTGCGGAAAAAGAGTTGCCGCCTGGCTCGTCTTTACCGTTGGCTCCAACGTCGGCCAGTAAGCCGGCCGCGCCGCCGGCGGAAAAGCCAAAGCCAGCTGCGCCACCGCCGGCCACCAAGACCGAACCGGCGCGGCCAAGTGGCGCCGCAGAAAAGCCGGAAGCCAAAAAACCGCAGCCGCCTAAAGCCCCTGCCGTTCCGCAGCCGCCTAAACCTCGAGCCGCGGAGGAAAATATTACCATTAACGTGTTTGTGCCTCAAGCCGGCAGGCCTGTTTCGACCGGCGAACCGGCATCTGAATTGGCTCGCCCGGGCAGCGAGACCGCTGCCATTCCTGCTGCCGTAACGAACGTCGAGTACGCCCCTGTTGAAACTCAAGTCGCGGAAACCGCGCTCGCGCCGGAAGCCCGGGCAGCAAAAGGCCAGGCTGGGCATCCGACCATTAATGTTAATGTGACCGCCAAAGTTGCCGATAAAGCCGAAGAAGTGAGACCGGGGCTTAATTTTTCCAAAGTTTCATTGGAAAAGGTTTTGTACAATAAAGAGTCCGGCGAGCCGGCTAATCCTTTGTCCGTTCGGGCCGCGCCTGCCAAGTTAACTTTAGTCGAAAAGACCGGGGATGACATGCAGCTGGAGACTTTGCAGCAAACCTCGGCGCTGAAGGCTGAAGATTTGCGCCAGCACGCCACCGCGACCATGCTGCGCAAGCTGCAAAAACTCGGCAAGCAGTCCGGCCCACACGCTTTGGCCGTGGCTTTGGAGCAGAGCCCGCTGTATCGCGATTATATTGCTAGCGGCGCGCAGTGGCTGAACGGCAAGGCCGACGTTGAAGCCGCTTTGAGTAAGGAAGAGTTCGAACAGTTCGCTGATTTGTTGATTGCGCTTAAATCTAAAATGTGACGGTTAGTGGATTTTTTAATTTTGTCATTAAATCGTGTTATAATTAAGCTAGTTATGCAATTTCCAGTACCGCAATTTACCGACGTGGAGGACAAGATTATTGGCCCGCTGACTATAAAGCAGTTTGGGATAATTTTTGGCGCCGGTGTGGTTATCTTTTTGGCTTTTTCCGCGACTAAAAGTGTCTTAGTGCTAATTTTTTTCTTTTTGCTGGTCGGTTTGCCGGCTTTAGCCTTGGCTTTTGCCAAGCTTAATGGGCGGCCAATCTACAATATGATCGGCTACTTGGTTAGCTTCGTCGCCAGTCCGAAAGTTTTGGTTTTTCACAAGGAAGGTTCGGCGGTGGCCAAAGCGCCGGTAAAAGCGGCGGACAAACCAGCGCTAAAAAAGCAGGTGGAAGTTTCCGATCCCAAGCAGCGGCTCAGCGAAATTAACAAGCTGCTGCAGGAAAAAGCGCGCGAGGAGCGGGAATTGTTGGAGTAACGAGCTGGGAAAATTTAAGTATCAAAATCAATTAGATTTATCCATGAAGTTAGAAATGCAAAGCAAAAATAAGACCCACGGCAAAAGCACGCAGAGTTTTTTGCGTTTAAGCGAAATTAAAAATGACACCGTGGTTCTGGATAACGGTTGCCTGCGGGCGGTACTGGCGGTTTCCAGCACAAATTTTGACTTAAAGAGCCAGGACGAGCAGAATGCCATAATTTTTAATTTTCAGCGTTTTTTGAACTCTCTGGAATTTCCGGTGCAGGTGCTAATGCAAAGCCGCAAAATGGAAATATCCGGTTACGTGGAAAAGCTTAAAAATTTAGCGGAAAAGCAGACTAATGAGCTTTTGCGGGTGCAAACTTTAGAATATATTGAGTTCATTAACCGGCTAATCGAGAATGCCAGCATTATGAACAAGAATTTTTACGTGGTCGTGCCTTTGGATGAGAGTATTTTTCCGCAGGCTGCGGGCTTTGTTAGCCGCGTGTTCGGTGGCGGCAAGGCCAAAGAGGTTAAGCAGCGTATTGAGAATTTTGAAAAGTACAAAGAGAAACTCGATAACCGGGTGGCTTCCGTGGCCGCCAATTTATCTAGCATCGGCTTGCGCGGCGAAAGGCTAAAAACCGAGGCGGTTATCCAGCTGTTTTATAATTCCTACAATTTTGACGCCGCCCCGGCTTTGAACGTTGATAAATTAAAAGATATGGATATTGCAAAGGAGTAACAATAATAGTCGCATCCATCCTGCGGATTAGAGATTGTAGCCATTTAAATCGTTTATGTCATTATTTAAAATCAAAACCGAACAAGAGCTGGAAGAAAAAAAGTCGCTCATCGAAGAGGTCCAGAAGGAGCACGAATTAAGCAGTAAGCTGTCGGACGTGGAAAAGACCTACCGCGAAGGCCTGACCACGCTGAAAGATTTGTTGGCTCCGGCGAGCCTGAAGTTTGACAGTTCCTACTTTGAACTTAACGGCAAGTTTGCCCGCAGCTTTTTTGTGCTGGCTTACCCGCGTTTTTTGTCGAGCAATTGGCTGTCGTTTATTATCCAGGCTGAGGGCGCTTTGGATTTGTCGATGTTCATTTATCCGATTGATTCCGAAACTATTCTGAAAAAATTGAAGTCCAAAGTCGGCGAAATCGGTTCGCAGATGTCGATTAACCAGGAAAAAGGGCAGGTCCGCGACCCGATGCTGGAAACGGCCTATCGCGACGTGGAGGGCCTGCGCGACCAGTTGATGCAGGGTACGGAACGCTATTTCCGCTTCGCCTTGTACTTTACCATTTACGCCGATGATTTAAAGGAGTTGGACCGTAATTCTACAACCTTGGAGTCGGCCTTGGGCGCCAAGCTGGTGGTGACCAAGCGCGCAATCATGCAAACCCAAGCCGGTTTTAATTCCACTTTGCCCATGGGTTTGGACGAGCTGAGCGTGGGCAATAACATGAATACCAGCCCGCTGTCAACGTGTTTTCCGTTCGTTTCCTCGGATTTAACCAGCAACGACGGCATTTTGTACGGCATTAACCGCCATAATAACAGCTTAATTCTGTTCGACCGGTTTGCCATGGAAAACGCCAATTCCGTGATTTTTGCCAAGTCCGGCGCGGGCAAATCTTATGCCGTGAAGCTGGAAGTTTTGCGGCACCTGATGATCGGCACGGAAGTAATTATTATTGATCCGGAAAACGAATACAAGCATTTGGCCGATGCCGTGGGCGGCACGTATTTGAGTGTCAGCTTGAATTCCGAATCGCGCATTAATCCGTTTGATTTGCCGGTGGCCATTGAAGGCGAAAATAATTCCGATGTGCTGCGCAGCGCCGTGGTTAACTTGCTCGGCTTGTTCGGGTTAATGCTTGGCAAGCTGAACCCGACCGAGGAAGCGCTCATGGACAAGGCGATTTGGCAAACCTACGCCAAAAAAGACATTACGCCCGAGGCGGATTTCAAGAACGTGGAGTATCCGACCATGAATGATCTAATCGAAATATTGCATGGCATGGTCGGGGCGGAAAGCTTGGCGCAGCGCCTGACCAAATTTACCGAAGGCACCTTTGCCGGCTTGTTCAACCAGCCGACTAACGTGGTCTTAAACAATCAGCTGATGGTGTTTTCCATCCGCGATTTGGAAGATGAATTGCGGCCAATCGCCATGTACATTATTTTAAACCACATTTGGAACATTGTGCGCAGCGAACTAAAGAAGCGCATTTTAGTGGTGGACGAGGCCTGGATTATGATGCAGCACGAAGACAGCGCCAGGTTTTTGTTTGGCATTGCCAAGCGCGGCCGCAAGTATTACATGGGTCTGACCACCGTGACCCAGGACGTGGCCGATTTCATGGCCAGCCCGTACGGCAAGCCGATTGTCACGAACTCTTCAATCCAGCTGCTTTTAAAGCAGTCGCCGGCGGCTATTAATATTATTGCCGATACGTTCTTTTTAACCGAAGGCGAAAAATACCTCTTGCTGGAAAGCGAAGTCGGCGAAGGCATATTTTTTGCCGGCTTAAAGCACGCGGCCATCAAAATTTACGCTTCGTACGTGGAAGATCAAATTATTACCACCGACCCCAAACAACTGCTTGAAATCCAGGAGAGCCAGGAGAAATTGAGTTAAATTTTCAATTATCAATTTTCAATTTTCAAACATTGCGGCCTGTCGCAGTCGATTGAAAGTTGTTAAATGAAAATTGGAAGTTTTTTAATTTATGGCCGATAACGCGACAATCGACGGTGTAGGCGCTCGCAATAATCAAGCGGGCGCAGGCGGCAACGAAGGGCAGTCTTGGCATATTCCGGGTCCGTTGCCGGGTTTTTTAAATGTGCGCATTGCTGATTTTTACAAAAACCGCGAGCTGCAGAATTTAACCAAGTTAATTACCATCCGGCCCAAGGACCGATTGGTGTTTCGCGGGACGGGTTTAAAATTATACAGCCGCGCTCGCATTTTAGATTACGCGTCGCATGCCGTCCTGACCCCGGCCGGTATGCTTAATGAGAATTACGGCAATGATGCTAGTATTGTTTTGGTCGTGCCGGATTTGCGCGACTTTATCGGCGCGGTACAGCTTGAGTTCATTAGCGATGTGGATCGCCGGCTCAGCCGGAGGGTGAGCAATGAGTTTGAATTGGACTTAAAGGAAGAGGTCGCACCGGACAAAGCTCAGGCTAAGGGTACACCGGCTGGCTCAGCCGCGGCGCAGAGCAGTTTGGTGGATTTTGACAATTTAGCGCAGGTGGCCACTTTGCCGGTGGAGGGTTTTGCGCAAGGTTTCCGCGCCGGCGGCCAAGCCGCGCCCGCGCCGGCTGCCGGGAAACCGGCGGCCTCGCCGCCAACCGCTAGGTCGCGGCCTGGCGGTGGAGGCGGCGGCGAGCCAGGGGAGGGGGTCGTTAATGAGACAAGTGCGGTGATGTCGGAAACCGCCGCGCAGGCCGCAGAATTAGTGGGGGAGTATTTAGATAAAAATCCCGGAATAATTGTCGATTCCGCCGCGCGGGGGAGAATTTTAGGCGCGTTGGGCGGCGGTAATATCGCGAACTTGTCCGCGGAAGATTTACAAACCTTGCAAACCTCCGTAAACGCCGGCTCGCAAGAGCTTCAAAGCCTGCAAGCGGAACGGTTATCGTCGGTTGGTTTGAACGCGCAAAGCCAGGCGCAGCTAACCGGCGCTCTGCAAATGGTCGGGCGGCAAGCCGGTGAGGCTTCAGCCAGGATTTCCGTCGGGGTAACGGCGGGCGGCAGCGCCGGCGGTACGGTCGCGGTCCAAGGACAGGTCGCGGCCGCGCGACCGGCATCGGGTTTAGTTCGGATTGCCGGGTCGACGTCCGGTAGTATTAGCCTGTCAGCTAATGCCGGCGGTTTGAGTTTAGGGCAAAGTCGGGAAGTGGTCGGCGAACTAATTTCCAGCCAGCCGGGCGCGATGCCGGCCGCGCAGGATCGGCAGGCGGCTTTAGAGTTTTTAGCTAGCGGCAATATTAATGGCTTAAGCGGTGGCCAGCGCCAGGCTTTACAGGCGGCTATCCAGACCCAAATAAGCGGTGGCCAGGCCAGTCCGAGGCAACAGGCCGCTTTGCAGAATGTCGGTAATTTGCTGGCGCGGGTCAATGACCAGACTAATCAGACTTTGCGGCAAAATCGTGAACAGGTTGGAGAATATTTAGATAAGAATCCGGCCGCCATGCCGGCGGCTGCAGATCGCCAAGCGGTACTGGGAGCTTTGGCTTCGGGGAATTTGGAAAATTTGAGTCCGCAGCAACGCGCATCGTTTAGAAGATTTTTGGACGCGCAGCTGGCCGGACCGGCACAGGGCAGTTTGCCACTCTTATCGGCCATGCAGAATTTACGTTTAGCCTTGGATGGTCAGATGCCGCAGGCAGAAATTCAGGAAGCGCCTCCTTTGTCACCTGGCTCGGCCGCACAGCAGCCAGGTGCTGCTTTGGCTGCCGCGCCGGGGTTAGCGGCTGAAGGCTTATTACCTCAAACATCCGCGCCAACACCGTCCCGCAAATCAGCGCCACCCAACAAAGCTGGCGAAGAAATTTTAAACAGGCTTCGTAAAAGCGAAAAGCCGCTCTCCGCCGTTGTGGCCCCGCGCGGTTCGGTAGCGGGTCAAGAAGAATCAGGCACCTCGACGGTGGCTGGGCAGCAGCTTGATCGGGGTTTGAATCAGCCGGGCGCAGAGCGCGCGGCCGAAACAACGCAGCCACCAGCGCCGGACGAATCATCGCCGGCCAGTCCTGCGGCCTCAGCCGCCCCTCCGTCGGAAACGGCAGTTCCTGGCGGTGGGGCAGGCGGCGAACCAAAAGCGCCGCCAGCCGTTCAGCCGCCTGCGGAGCCGGGGGCGGGCGGGGCTTTGGCCGGGCAACCCGCCCAGCCGCCGCCACCGGGTGGGCCAGTTCCGCCATCCGGGCAAGCAGCGCCGCCGGATGAAAATACGCCGGCCGCGCCGGCAATCCCGCCGGCGGCCGCTGCGGCCAGTTCCGCCGCGGCCCAGGGAGCGGAGGCAGCCGCGGGCCTTGTGACCAGTAAAGCTTGGTATTGGGGTTTTACCAGTGCCGTGGCTACGTGGTTTTCCGGTCTGGATTTTATGGTCGGCGCTATCGTAATGGTTAGCTACTGGATTTTTGGCTACCGCAAAAACAAAAAACTGTTTCCGTTAAAGCGTTGGCAAAAGGCCGTGACAATTTTGGCCATTTTGGCGCCGCCGATTTATTGGATTGTGGGCGCGGCTTTGGTTATTTACATTGGCTGCAATTATCCCATGCCGGCAAATTCCGTAACTGGGCATAAAGGCTCGGTCATTGGCTTATTGTACCCCAAGGCGTGCGACGCGCTGGACTCCGTGATCAGCGCTAACGTCCAAAACGGCAATACTGGTTTTCTGAGCCGACTGAACGCGCCCGCGCTAAGTCCCAACGGCGCTTGCGCGCCGGCAACGTCGGGCATAGCCAGTGTCGCCAGTTTACAAAGCAGCTGCTTTGGCACTAACGCGCCTTACGCTTCAATAATCGCCCAGCATGAGAGCGGCGGTAACCCGGCCATTGGCAGTTCGGCTGATATTTGTCGCGACGCCGGCGGGAACTATGTGCCGTATCATGGCGCGTACGCCGGTTTGGCGCCGCAGAAAAATGGCCAGCCGGTCTTGTCGGTTTCTTGGGGATTATTCCAGATCAATCTAACCGCCCATAAAATGACCTTGCCGGACGGCACGGTGCTGGATTGCCCGAGCGCTGCGGGGCCAATGTATACCGCGCAGCAGCATCAGTGCTCCATAAAAAACGCGGCGCTGTTCGATCGCTGCGTTGGCGCGGCTATTGATTCTCAAACTACCATTAATAACGCATGCCTGATGTCCAATAACGGCGCCAACTGGGGTCCCTGGCAGGCCGACATCGTCGCTTGCAGTTTAAATGTTAACTAATATGAACACTCGCCGAATTAAGTGGATAGTTGCGTTAGCGATTGCAGCACTTTTGGGTTACTGCATTTATTTAGTGGTGGGACAAAAATCAGAGCCAGTTCAGCCCGCGCCGGCGGCTAACATGTTAAACGTACCGGCGCAAGGCGGCAGTATCCCGGTGCAGGATTTTACCAAGCACCCAGTGGCGGCTTTAAACGGGACAGATGTGATTGCCCAAAACAACGATTATAGCATTGTTTATTTTACCAAAGAGCAAAGCTTTTTGATTACAATTTTATCGCAGCCTGCGGCCGCTGTGCGGCAAGCCGCGGAGCAGGAATTGCTTAGGCAATTGCAGATCCGCGAGGCGGACGCTTGCCGGCTCAATGTCTCGTTAACGGTGCCGGCCGCGGTCGACGCGAATTTAGCCGGGAAAGACTACGGCTTAAGCTTCTGCCCCTCGGGATTATCCTTTAGTTTGCCAGCGCAGTAGTTTAATGATACAATAATAGCGTCAATTATCAGCAAAAGAAATCAAAAACAATGAATAAAAAAGCCATTGCTATTTTGGGCGCCATTTTTATTTTAATTGTGGGGACCTTGGGTTTTTTGATTTACGCCAAATATGGCGGTAAACAGGCCGTGCCCCCGCAGGCCGCCGCCCCAGTTACCAGCGGCAGCCAGCAAGTTTCCAGCACCCCGCCTCCTGCCCAAACCGCTTCCAGCACCCCGCCTCCTTCAATGCCGCCGGCTGGTCAGGCTTTTATGAAGCTGATTGACGGCCCGCTTTATTCGCCCGTGATTTTTTATAATGGCAATGGCGTCACTTATTTCGACGCCCAAGGACAGTTATACCAGGCGACTTTGCAAAATGCCAATAATCAGTTGCAGGTTAGCGACAAGCAGCCGGTTAGCGGCGTGTCTCCGAAAGCCAATTTGG
>JAGWQI010000002.1 GCA_028870105.1 Patescibacteria group bacterium | reverse complement strand
AGCGACGTTCAGACCGGCCAGACTTATACCTATAGTATTTGGAACGTGGATTGGTCAACCAACCCGCCGACCCAGTTAAGCAAGGTTGCCACGTCCAATCCGGTGACCGTGACCGACAGCTGCAGCCAGCCCGGACCAAGCATTAATTACACTCTGTCAATCAACAAGACCACTTTCTGCGTGGGCGAGGTCCCGGTTTATACCATTAATGGGAATTCTGCCACTTACGGTCAGAAAATCTTGTGGTCTTCTTACTTAAACAACTCGGCCACTTCCGAGATCAATGCCGATTACGGTTTTACCGTTAACGGCAGCGGTTACTGGAGTCGGGCCGGCAATCCTTGGACTGCGGCCAACATTGGTTCGTGGAAAAAGGAAGCCAGCATTGGCGGTCTTATCAAGTACGTCAGTTTTACCGTGCAAAGTTGTCAAACTACCCCGAATACTTACACGGCGACCGCCACAGCCAGTGCCACAGCCAGTGCTACGGCGAGTTGTCCGGGCGGCGCTTCGGCCACAGCCAGTGCCACAGCCAGTGCCACAGCCACCGCGACTAGCTCCATTAGCCAGCAAGACGCGCAGAACCAGGCCCAAAGCCAGGCCCAAAGCCAGGCGCAGGTTAAGGCTCAAGCCAACGCGCAGGCGCAGGCTAGCGCCCAGTGTCCGGCTAATCCGCAAACTTTGACTTGTACCCCGAGCGCCTCCTCAGTTAATTTGGGCAGCCCGGTGGTGTTTACGGCTAGCGGCGGCAGCGGCAATTACAGCTGGTCAACCAGTAATTATTCTTCGGCCCAGCCTTCGGCCACGGGCAATAGCTATACCGTGGTTTACAATGCCACGGGTTTACAGACCGCGATCGTGACCAGCGGTAGCCAGACCGCGCAGTGCAGCGCTACGGTTAACCAGGTTTCGCCTTCTTCGGGTGTGGTGAATTTGACCAAGGAAGTGCGCAACGTTAGCAATAACGAGTCTTTCCAGAAAATTACCACGGCCAAGACCGGCGACACGGTGGAATACCGGATTTCGGTTTGGGCCGGTACCAGTGTTAATTTGAATAACGTTGTGGTTACCGATACCTTCCAGTCCGGCTTGAGTTATGTTGCGGGCAGCTTAACCGTAAACGGCAGCGCGCACGCCCCGGGTTTGACCAACGGGGGCATTAACATTGGCACCGTGGGCACCAGCAAGGTTTTGATTATTTATCGCGCCACGGTTAACGTAAGCAGCGGTTCGATTCAAAACACGGCCACGGCTACGGCCAGCAATGCCAGCAACACGGCAACAGACCAGGCTTTAGTCCAGGTCAGCAACCCGCCGGCTGGTCAGCCGGGCTTGTCAATAACCAAACAGGTCAAGAATTTGGGTCCGAGCCAGACCACGGGCTACGCCTCGATGGTTTATGCCCAGCAAGGCGACACCGTGCAGTACCAAATTGTGGTGCGCAACAATGGTTCGGCCGCGGCGCAGAATGTCTACGTCAGCGACACTAACCCCTTGACCGTGAGTAACTTAAATATTAGCGGGACTTATACCGGCACGTGGCCCAATATTTCTTTGGGAAGCTTGGGTGCAAATCAAAGCGTGACCATAACATACAGCGCCGGCATTAATCAGAGCAGCGGTAACGTGGTGAATACAGCCACGGTTTCGGCCAGCAACGCGCCGACGCAAAGCAGCACGGCCCAGGTTAACATTACCAGCCAGCCGAATCCTAATCCTAATCCGAATAATAACAGCACGATTATTAATACTTGTGTTAATAATTCCTGCAATAATACCAACACGAATACTTATTATTACTACGCCTCTACCAACCCGTCTAACCCCATCCCGTACACCCAGTACCAGCAGTTAAGCATTCAAAAGTTGGTGCGCGATGTTAACGGTGGTACGTTCCAAAAAAGCGTGAGCGTGGTTTCCGGCGCGACCGTACAGTTTGAGGTTGATGTGACTAACACCGGCAACCAGACTGTTAACAACGTGGTTTTGACCGATAATAACGTTAACGGCTTGCAGTGGGTGGCGGGTACGACCAGTGTTAGCGGCGGGAGCGGCTATTACGGCGGCAACTATAACTATTACTGGAATGGCGGTAGTCTGAGCTTGGGAAGTTTGTTTGCCGGCCAGACCGTGCGCGTGACTTTTAACGCCCAGGTTTATCCCGGCGGCAGCACGAGCATTGAAAACGTGGCTTATGTTTACGGCGATAACGTGCCACAGCGGCAAGATGACGCGTGGGTGTTCGTTAGCGGCGGCAGCGTCCAGGGCGGTAACGTTAGCCTGACTTACAGCAAGCGCGCCATGAACGATACCAAGAATGTCGACGCGACGACGGTGGTGGCTTCCAAAGAAGACTTCATCACTTACACCTTAACGGTGAGCAATAACGGCAATACGCCCGCTAATAACTTTGTTATTACCGACGACTTATCGCAGGTTTTGCCTTACGCGGATATGGTGGATAACGGCGGCGGCAGTTTAAATGGTAACGTGATTAGCTTCCCTGGGATTACCGTGCCGGCTGGCGGCAGCGTGAGCAAAAGCTTCCGCGTGCGAATAAAGTACGCCTTAGCCGACAACCTAAATTACACCATGACCAATACTTACGGCAACACCGTGACTATTAACATCAACACCCCTCAAGTTAAAGGCGCGTTTATTGCGCCGAAAACCGGGGCCGAAACTAACGCTTTTGTGTTCTCGGGCCTGATGACCGCGGCGTTTGCCATAGCCAAAAAGCGTAAATTTTTATTGCAGCTGCTTGGCAAGTAAGTAATTCAAAGTTTTAAACAGGGCAAGCCTTAAATGGTTTGTCCTGTTTTGTTTTTCATAATTATGCCGAAAGCCAACGTTTTCCACAGGTTTTTTGTGAAAGATATGGGTTAGTAAGCTATAATAAATGTGGCTGATTCGCATTAACTGTTGGGAATCAAAGCATGAATAGTACAATCAGGTACCAGAGTCCTAAACTGATGATAAAGTATGTTTTTCATTTGCGGCTTTTTTTTGCGCTTTGTTTTTGGCATACTTTCTCAAAGTCTCGTCAGTTCAAGCCATAGCCATTACCTCGGCTCAAAACGGCAACTGGTCGGCGACTTCCACCTGGACCGGCGGCGTAGTTCCCGGCCTTGGCGATACGGTCACTATTAATCATACAGTCACCCAGGACGTTCCCAACCTTATTGTCGGCGTAAATGGGGCGGTTCTGGTGACCTCGTATCTTCAATCCATCACCGGCGGCGGCAACTTCCAGTGTGGTCGATGTAACTGCGCTTCATCTGTCGGCAGCCTCGCTATTCACCTGTTCCACCACCGGGGGTGGCGTCACAATCACAAGTTCCAGCACAACCGGAACTCCTTATTTAACTAGCGTGACGCTTAATTACGCTTCTACCGCAGGCGTGACGTGTACCGTGGACTCCACTTGGCGCAACAACTGGGAATGAGCTTCTCTTTACTGGCTTCGCACTGCCGTGGCTTCTTCCACCACGTATACCGACGCTTCCATTGGCTGCGGCTCAGGTTGCGGTCCCATCCAAGCTTTGATTAATTGGACTAAAGACGGTTTTGCCTCCACCAATGTGGCTTATGCTACTACTTATCCCGGTGATACCAACACGGTGACTTGGTTAGGTGCGGTCAATGGGACAGATACTTCACCCCCGGCCGTAACCATGACCTCTCCCACCAATGGCTCTACCATTGGCGGAACCGTAACCGTCACCGCCACCTCTACCGATAACTTTGACAGTATTGGCCAGGGCGTCCAGGGTGTGAAGTTTTACTATGACAGCCTCTCTAACCAGATCGGCTCAGAGATTACCGCCACCTCGGCTCCGTCTACTTATTCCACGACTTGGGATGTTAGCGCCTTGTCCGGAGCCCACACTATCTTTGCCGTCTCCCGAGACTTGGCCGGAAATACCACCACTTCAGCTTCCATTTCGGTGACTGTTCAAAATTCTACTACTTCCACCCCGCCTACCTCCCTGGCTGCTACGGTCAAAAACGGTTCGGTATCCCTGACTTGGGGTGCTCCATCGAGCAACGGCGGTTCCGCTATTACTGACTACTTCATTGAGTACAAAGACTCTTCCGTTTCTTCTTGGTCAACCTTTAGTCATACTGCCAGCACCAGCACCTCTGCCACAATTTCTTCTTTAGTGAACAGCTCTTATGATTTCCGCGTCTCTGCCATTAATGCTCTTGGAACCTCTAGTCCTTCGTCTGTACTTTCCGCGAGTGTCGGAAGTGGGGGTGGGGGAGGAGGAGGTTCCGTCCCTCCGGTTAGTACGTCCATAATTCCTTCGACTTTCGTGGGTTTGCAGTACGGCAACTCAGCCTTTTTAACCGCCAGACTGGTTACTGATAACGACACCTTCTACCTTATCCAAAACGGCCAAAAGCAGGGCGTCACCTCCCCAGGAATCCTGTATACCTATGGATTTAACTTCAACCAAGCCGTACCGGTCACCACAGCCGATCTTGCTCTGCCCGATGGCCCTTTATTGCTTCCCGGTAATGGTTCTTTGGTCAAGAGTAAAGAAGACCTTACAGTCTACTTTGTCTCCAACCAAACCCGTTATGCCTTTACTTCTGCTACGGTTTTTCATGCTTTGGGCTTTAGTTTTAGTTCTGTTTTAATTGTTACTGATTCAGAGCTGCAGGCTTTGCCAAGAGCTGCGAACCTAAGCGATGGTATATCTGTTCACCTTCCCGGTACTGATATCAACGTCTCCGGCACCATCTACTACATTGCTATAGATAATCAGCGACATCCTTACATTTCTTTAGGTGTTTACAACTCTTGGCATCGCAAAAACGATTTTTCCATGAACGATTTTTCCATGGTGGTTAAAGCTAATGCCGCTGACCTTTCTTTGCCCGTGGGCGAGGCGGTAACGGCGAGGGAGATGCAGTAGCCTGTGGTTGGATTGGAAGGCTTGGCACAGCTTGGTGGTAACGTAGATTTTGAATTTGCGTTTATTTTTGCCTGGTGTATGATGTAGTTAAGCCTTAGGGCCTAAACTAAAACACAAACACAGCTTTTAGTATTTTATAAAGCTGTGTTTTCGCTTAATTATTAGGGTTATTGTGGATAATATCTATTTACAGGAATTGATTTGGGAGGCCCAAAGCCGAGGCGGTGGCTTGATTTTAAACGTGGATAACCAGCCGGCCGCGGTAGTGCTTACGGTGGATAAATATAACGAATTACTGAATCATGCCGCCGCTGATCCGGTTGCGCCGGCGGCCCGTTCGCAGTATGCTATGAATATGGATAAACCGAAAATTTTAGTGACCGGCGGCGCCGGTTACATTGGGGGACATTTAGTAAAGCAATTATGCGATGCCAATTACGAGGTTTCTGTAATCGACAACCTTTCCACCGGCAAGAGAGAAAACGTTGATAGCCGCGCTAAGTTTGTGGAAGGGGATTTGGCTGACGAAAATTTGTTGCGCGACGTTTTAACCGCAAATGGCATTGGCGCGGTATTCCACATGGCCGCGAGCATTGAGGTAGAGGAGTCGGTGCGCCAGCCGGACAAGTATTTCAATAACAATGTGGTAAATACGGCCAAGCTTTTATTGGCCATGCAGGAAACTGGTGTCAAAAAAATTATTTTTTCATCGTCAGCCGCGGTTTACGGCGAACAGGAACAACAGCCGATCTCGGAAACGGCTAAGCTGCGGCCTAATAACCCATACGGCCACACTAAAATGCTCGGTGAAAAATTGATCCGTTATTTCTGCCAGCACGCCGGCATGCGCAGCGTGGTTTTTCGTTATTTTAACGCTTGCGGTTGTGATTTTGACGGCAAAATTAAGCCTACGCACGAAAGCCATTTGATCCCAATAGTCTTGGGCGTAGCCGCGGGCAAGAGGCCGGCCATTACCGTTTACGGGGATGATTATAACACGACGGATGGCACTTGTTTGCGCGATTACGTGCACGTGCTGGATATTTGCCACGCGCATTTACTTGCCTTACCGGCGCTAGACCAGGGCGATAGCTTTAAAATTTATAACATCGGCACGGGCAAAGGTTTGAGCGTTAAGGAAATTATTAACGGCGCGTCGGAAACGTTGAATAAGATTATCCCGATGGAAATCGGGACGCGTCGAGCTGGCGACGCTCCGGCCACGGTAGCGGACAATACAAAAATTAGCCGGGAGTTGGACTTTTCCTGTGAATACAGCGATTTGCCGACTATTATTAACACTAGTTGGAAGCAAATTAACGGGTAAATTTTGGTCTTGTAATGGCTGCCATTTTAGATTACAATGCTGTCAACCGAGCTTACGCTCGGTTGATTTTAATAAAGGGGGAAGTTGTGCTAAACCGCACAGACGTTTACCTGTCGCCGTTGATTGAACGGTGGCCATCGCAGGCAATGATGCGGCTGTGGTCACCTGATCGCAAATTCGCGACTTGGCGGCACTTTTGGACAGAGCTTGCGCGAGCGCTAATGCAGCTCGGCTTGCCCATCAGCCAAGACCAAGTCGCCGAACTCGAGCGGAACATTCACACGCCAATCGACTATGCGCGCGTGGCTGAACTGGAAAAGCAGAAGCGCCACGACGTGCTCGCCCACATCGCCCATTACGGCGAAGTTTGCCCGACGGCCAAACCGATTATCCATCTCGGGGCCACGAGCTGCGAGCCGACGGACAACACCGACCTGATTCTGATTCGCGACGCGCTCGATTTGATTATCCTGGGCGTCGCCCGGACCCTGCACCGCCTCGCCAGCTTCGCGCGCAAGTATAAGGATCTGGCCACTTTGGCTTTCACCCACATTCAGCCTGCCCAGCCGACCACGGTGGGCAAGCGCGCGACCTTGTGGATGTTCGACCTGCTTTTGGATCTCGAGGCGCTGCAAAGCTTTCGCAATAACTTGATGTTTCGGGGGGTCAAGGGAACCACGGGTACTCAAGCGAGTTTTCTGGCTTTGTTCGATGGAGACCATACCAAAGTGTGGGAGCTCGAAAAGAAGATGGCGGCTGTCTTCGGTTTTAGCTGCCCGTACCCCATCACTGGCCAGACTTACACGCGCAAGACCGACCACCAACTTCTATCGGTCCTTTCCGGACTCGGCGCTTCAGCCCATAAGATGGGGCTGGATATCCGGCTCCTGCAGTTCCTCAAAGAAGTTGAGGAACCTCGGGAAAAGGACCAAAAGGGTTCCAGCGCCATGCCGTACAAGCGCAATCCCATGCGCAGCGAACGGGCTTGCGCGCTCGGGCGCTTCCTCATCGGCCAGCCCGCCATGGCAGCCGATACGCACGCGACCCAGATTTTCGAACGCACGCTGGACGACAGCGCCATTCGGCGGCTGTATCTTCCTGAGGCGTTCCTGGCCGCCGACGCCGTGACCATCTTGCTGCAAAATATCGCTGAAGGCTTGATCGTTTACCCGAGAATGATTGAACGTCACCTCCGCGAGGAGCTGCCGTTCATGGCTTCCGAGGAGATCATTGCCGAAATGGTCAAGCGCGGGGGCGACCGGCAGGAGTGCCACACGCGGCTGGCGCAGCATAGTTTGGCTGCCGGTGCGGTCGTCAAAGAAGAAGGCCGCGAAAACGACCTGTTTAAGCGTCTGCAAGTGGACAGCTACTTTGCGCCCGTTCACAAAGCGCTTTCTGATTTTCTCTGTCCGGAGCGGTTCTTCGGGCGCGCTGGCCTGCAGGTTGAAGAGTTTTTGGAGCTCGAAGTGCAGCCGGCGCTCAGACCGTTTGCCGGCAAGCTCGAAGGGGCTGCGGATCTGCACGTCTAACGGCATTGAGGAGCGCTCGCAACACCGACTACTGGGTTGGGTTGCCGGCGCTTCTTTTTATTTGCAACAAATTCATTTTTTAAGCGTCTTTAATATTGGGTGCTATCCAAAATATTTTGGAAAGTGAAAGTTTTGTGTTATAATTTGAAAATAAAACCAATTAATAACCACAAAAATGAAACTTTCCGTAATCGTACCCGCGTATAAGGAAGAACATCGTATTGGGCCAACTTTGCAGGCAATAAGCGATTTTTTATCCAAACAGTCATATCAATCAGAAATTTTGGTTTGCATTGATGGTTCGCCGGATAAGACTAACCAAGTTGTCGCGGGTTTTGCGGGAAAGATCCCGGATCTGAAGATTTTTGATAACACCGAAAATCACGGCAAAGGTTGGGTGGTGCGCCAGGGCATGTTGGCGGCGACCGGTGACCTTCGGTTGTTTACGGATGCGGATAATTCCACCAGTATCGAGCAGGTCGCCAAGTTTTTGCCGTATGCCCAGGAGGGGTACAACGTGGTCATCGGCTCAATCGAGGTCGCGGGCGCGAAAATTAACGAGCACGCGCAATGGTACCGCCGCGCATTGGGTCATTGGTCAAAGTACTTAATCCGTTTAGTGGCGGGGTTGTGGGGCGTTCACGACACCCAGCGGGGCTTTAAGTTATTTTCCGCTAAAGCGGCGCAAGCGGTTTTTTCCAAAGCAAAAATCGACCGGTTTGGTTTTGATATAGAAGTCCTGGCCATGGCTAAGAAAAAAGGCTTCAAGATTAAAGAGGTTCCGGTGGTTTGGAACAACGCCGGCGAATCAACCGTTAGCTTGAAGAGCTACCTGGAAGTGTTTAAAGATTTGTTGCGCGTGCGCTGGTATTTGTGGACCGGCCAGTATCGATAATTTTAAGGTAAAGGTTTTATGAGACTTGATGGCCGTTTTAAAATTTTAAAAAAATTGTTTAAGGCTACCGGCAGTTTTTTGCTCTTAACCTTGTTTTTTGCGCTTGCGCCGCAAGCCGGGGTTTTGGCACAGACCCAGCCGGCAAAATACTTAGCGCAACTGACCAGCGGCGACAGCGCGATTTTGCTCAAACTCGGCAGTAATGTCAGCCGCGAATTTTTGTTTGCCAACGATCCGCGTTTTTCTAATATTTTTTCCTTTAGTTCCAGTTTGGGTTTGGCGGAGCTTCGCGACCAGCTGGGTGCGCAGGCAAAGTTCGTGCAAACTGACTCAAGTTTTCAGCTGGCAGACACCGTGGTCACCACCCCCGAAGCCGCAACAGGCTTAGGCATCCAGCCTATTAGCGTTAACGACCCTGGTTTTACTTCCAATGCGGCGAATATCGATAAGCAATGGTATATCCCCAAGGTTGGATTTGATTCCGCTTGGACTAAGACCACGGGAAATTTTAGCAATGTGGTCGCGGTTGTTGATACTGGGGTCGACATGACGCATGAGGATTTGCAAAAAATTAATTTGGCTAATGGATTTAACTTTATTGCGCAGCAGCCGATCGTCGGTCATGTTAATTCAGATGACAACGGGCACGGCACTTTAGTGGCTGGAATTTTAGGCGCTTCGGCCAACAACGGCAGGGGTATTGTGGGTACGAATTGGTCCATGTCGCTGATGCCCCTGAAAGCCTTAGATAGTACCGGCCGGGGAGATTCATCCAGCGTAGCTCAAGCGATTGTCTGGGCTACGGACCACGGCGCTAATTTTATCAATTTAAGCTTAGGCGGTATTGGCTTTAGTCGTGATACCGTTTTGGCCAACGCCGTTGATTATGCCTTTAAGAAAAATGTCTTAATTATAGCCGCGGCGGGTAACGATACGGCTGCAAACGGCGAAAATTTGGACCAACAGCCGGTCTACCCGGTCTGCGACGACAATGGGGCCAATGAAATTATCGGGGTTGCCGCCGTGGACCAAAATGATTTGAAAGCCGACTTTTCCAACTATGGTAAGAATTGTATCGACGTGACCGCTCCGGGCAAGCGTATTTTGTCCACCATAAATTACGACCCGCTTACAAAGACTTATTCGCCGAATGCTTACGCTTACGTTTCCGGCACCTCGATCGCCGTGCCGCTGGTGGTTGGCGAGGCTATGCTTGTTAAGAGTCTTAACCCGGCGGCGACTAATGTGCAACTGCGTGACCAAGTGCTTAGCACCAGCGACTCGGTTGATAATTTAAATCTTGTGCAATGCGGCGGCGCTTCCTGCTGGAGCCTGATTGGGGCGGGGCGCATTAACGCCTGGCAAGCGGTCAACCAAAAAATTTCGTCCAGCACTTCCACTTTGGCCGAAGGCGCGTTAGTTACGGCTGGTCCCGGGTTGCCGGTATTTTTAATTATTAGCGGGCAGAAGCGCCAGGTGAGCCAGTTTGTGCAGCAGCAACGGTTCCGCCTGCAAGGAGTCAAGGTTGTGTCGGGCACCGCGCTCTATAGCATGCCCGACGGTCCGTATGTGGCCCCGCTGGACGGCACACTGGTTAAATCCGCTTTAAGCCCGACGGTTTATTACATTTCGCTTGGACAGAAAATGCCCGTGTCATACACAGTGTTTAATCAGCGCCATTATAATTTTAATCAGGTCGCGACTCTAAGTGACGCGGAACTGAACTCTTGGCTCGCCAGCAGTTTATTGCCGCCCAGCGAGGGTACTTTAGTAAAAACCGCGTCCAGTGCTACAGTCTATTGGGTGGTTGGCGGCAGCCTGCATCCTATAAATTGGAATTTTTACACCCAGCGGGGTTTAAATGTTTTTCCGATCATGCTGGCTCCAAGACAAGAACTCACTTCGTACCCGCAGGGGGAGGCTTATATTAGGTAAGAGCCGCCTCGTCGAAATTTTCAAAAGATTTTAAATAAGGGGAAAATCAACAATGCTTAAACAAAAAATTTTAAAATTTGTGTCGCTGGTTTTGCTGCTGTCTTTTCCGGTTGTGGCTTTGGCGCAAACAATTGACCCAACTTTTAACCCCAGCAAGCTGATAGACGACAAAGTGTTTTCCGACACCCAAACTTTCGGCGGTCCGGCCGGTGTCCAAAAATTTTTGGAAGCGAAACAGTCAATCTTGGCTAGCACCAGCCCGGATTTTTTAGTTAAGCTCAAGGAGCCGAGCGCCATTTTACTCAAACAGGGCTTGAGTGACCCGGAGCCAAATTTGCCGCGCTTGCGCACGGCCGCGGAATTAATTTGGGACGCTTCCGTGCAAAGCGGGTTGAACCCCCAGGTCATAGTCGTGACGCTCAACAAGGAGCAAGGGCTGATTACTTCCAGCCAGAGTTTGAGTGGTGGCGACTTGCAGCGAGCGCTTGATCACGCCATGGGTTTTGCCTGTCCCGATTCCAGCGGTTGCGGCGATTTATTTCCGGGATTTTACTATCAATTATTCGGCAATTATGATTCTTCCGGAAACCGCTACTTAGGCTCGGCCAAGTCTCTCATGAAATCATTTGCGACCAGTCGCGGGCGCGGCCCGGATATTGACGGCGCCACCTCGCATATTGGGGACATGATTACTTTAGATAACACCATGGGCGGCTATGACGGCATTTTACCGCAACAGTCGGTGCAATTGCTCAACGCCGCCACAGCCGCGCTATACCGTTACACGCCGCACGTGTTTAATGGCAATTATAATTTTTGGAAATTTTTTAATGCGTGGTTTAAATATCCCAACGGCACGCTTATTAAACTGACGGGCGCCAACGATACCTATATAATCCAAAATGGGTTAAAGCAGCTAGTGCCGCAATTCGTAGCCCAGGCCCGCGGGCTGAATTTTGCCTTGACGACTATAGTTTCGCCCACAGAGTTTGACAGCTACCAGACTGACCAGATTTTAGGGCCGGCTGATAATACGATTGTTGCGCCGATAGGTGATAGCCAAAAGTACGTGTTCTTGGCTGATGTTAAACATCCTGCCTCGGATTTTGTGATTAAGCAGCGCGGCCTAGACCTAAGTAAGGTCTTGGTAATCTCAACGGCGGATTCTGCTTTGTTCCAGAGCGGCTCGGTGCTGCCACCGAATGACGGCACTATAATCCGCGGCCAACAGAACCCAGCCGTGTATTTGGTGCAGAACGGCCAGCTGCAATTGTTTAGCAGCTTCACGTTTGCCCAGCATAAGATTAAGGCTAAGCAGGTCACGTTAGTCTCCGATACGGAAATGTCAACTTATCCAAAATCCGGCTTTGTGCCGCCGCTCGACGGGACTTTAATTAAGACAGGCAGCAATCCCACGGTTTATTTGGTGCAGAATGGCTTAAAGCAACCGGTGCTCGCGGACGTTTATAAGAATCGCGGCTACAGCGCCAGAAACGTGAATACCATATCCGTCGACGAAGTCAACGCGTTATCCATTGGCCCATACGCGGCACCAAAAGACTACACATTTTTCGCCATGGGCAGCAAAACAGGCCAGCTGATGGAGTACAAAGAGGGCGCGGCGCACACGATTTCGACTTTTGTGGCCAAGCAACGCGGCATAACCCCGGATTACGTTTTTAGCGCCGATGTGGTTGGTGGCTGGCTGCCTGGCATCCCAGTGCCGCCGCGTGACGGAACAATAGTCAAGGGCGATGCCGATAATACTGTTTACTTAGTCTCTGGCGGGCAATTGCGACCAATGACGTATCAAGCTTACTTAAACCGCCGTATTACGCCGAAGCGGATCAGCGTGCTGCCACAGGCCGAGGTTGACGCTTACGCCAAGGGGGATATTTTGGCCAAGTAGTTTTGCGAATTTCCGCCAGTCAGGCCGAGCAAAGCTATTAGCTTGTCTAAATTTAAAAGGCTCAACTCCGGTTGAGCCTTTTAAATTGCTGGTTAAATAACGTTTCGTTACAAATTAGCGTTGCCTGCTGCCAACTTTTGCGACTTTCGCAGCAGCTGGTTTAAACTAGGCGCTTAAGCTGTCGTTAAACAACGGGATAACCCGGTAAATTTTTTGTAAATAGTTGACGGTAGTGTTGCGCAGCGACGCCGCTTGCAAAGCCTGTAACTGCCCGGTAATTTGGTTTAATTCGCCGGAAGCGGAGTTAAGCTGAGATTGCAGCGCGGCTTTGCTCTTTTTGTCTTTTGCTTTTTTGATTTGCGTCTTTAGTGATTTGACCTGCGCGTTTAAAGAATTAACTTGGCTTTGCAGGCCGTTAATCTGGGCGGAATTATCTTGGCTCCAGTTGTCGCCGAACGTGGCCACGGCTCTAGCTACGCGCGTGGTGCCGGCGTTATAGGCAGCCGCGCCGTAATCAAAAACCCGCGCCGTTAAAAAGGAACTGGTGGCTTGCTGGCGCACTGATCCCGCGTAATCGTCGAGCAGTAAAAACATGGCTTTAACGGAGTTCACATGGTCTTCCATGCCAAATTTAAAGTCGCCCATTAAACCTGCTTCCGGATGCCGCTGCACCAAGGAGGTGTAAGTAGACCCCACAAATTGTGCGATGCCGCGCGAGGCAAAACCGTCGTTGGAAACGCTGTACTTGTAGGTATCGGGCCCGTTAGTCGCGAACAAAATACTGAGGCGGTTAACGCCGTCTTGTGCGTTGCCTGACAGGTCGCTGTGCTCGGCGTAAATTAGCGCTTTAATCATGGCAGGCGGAATTGCCTGGGTTAGCGTCTCGCCCGGTATGGCCTGCGATGGCAAAAATTTTAATTCGGCAGCAGCTTGCTCAATAACCCCGTTTAAGTAATCCTCGCCGTATTTGACCACCAGCGGGTTGTTAAGCTGGTCTGAGTAGGGGACGTATATAACCGGACTTAATGCGTTTACAATCGCCGTCCGGTTGCCGGATTCCGGGCCGGTAATTAGGTACTTTAGCGCCAGTATCGTGCCACCAGCCGGCTTGTTTATAGCAAAGCGGCTATTAACGCCGTTAAAGTAAGTCAGCTTAATGTCGTAATTGGGGTCGGCAAATTTCATTGTCTTGACCGTTTGCATGCCCAAAGTGACGCCGATTTGTCCGGTTGCGGGGTCTAAGACGGCTAAGGCGATGTCTTTAGCCCAAAGATCGTAACTGCTGATGTAGGCTTTGGGTTTGGGGTTTTTTTTGGTAGCCTTGGCCTTTTTGTAGACTGGGCTAATGGCGTAATTTAAGTTAACAGCCTCAAGCAACTGTTTGGCATTTTGGATTTGGGCGATAAGGGGCGGTACTGACGGGATCTGTAGGCCAATTGAGGTGCTTGATGCCGTGGCGACGGCGGTAGCCGGCGGCGTGGTGGAAGCGGTAGTGCTGGCATTGTCGGCGAGCGCCAAGAAGGGAAAAGTAAAAATTATAGACGAAAATAAAATAATTTTTGTTTTGTTATGCATAATCTTATTATACCATATGCTTTGACCGCTGAGTTGGTAATTCAAATTGGTAAACAAAATTACTTTTATTTTAGGCAATTTTCGTCAACCGTTGGCCTATTTTTTGCTTTTCGGATGACAGAGGAAAAATTAGCAGATCTTTATAAAAGTTTTTTTGGCTTTAGTAAGGTTCTTGCAGCGTTAATTGTGTGCTAAAATTCCCCTTATGAGCGCGCAAGTCTCAAAAAACATTTTTTGGCTGACCATTAGCCGCGTGGCCGCGTTAGTTTTATTGTTTGTGGCCTACACGCGGTTATTTCGTTATTTAGGCCCGTTTGAAAGCGGACAATACCAGTTTGTTTTGTCGTACGTGCTTATTTTTTCCACAGTTGTGGACTTTGGCATCCAACAGTTTATTACCAAGAAAATCAGCGAACAGCCGGAAAAAGCCAAGGAATACTTTCAAAATTTCTTTTCGTTTGAGGTGGTGGTGGCCGGGTTGCTGTACGTTGTGCTTGTGGTCATTGCCATGTTGCGGCATTACGACGCGGCCGTATTCTATGGCGTGGGCCTGGCCGGCCTGGGCATGGTCGCTAACGCCTTGACCTATCCTTATTTAGCCGTTTTAGCCGCCTACCAGGATTTGCGAAAGGTGGCATGGGTGAATTTTTTAAATTCTTGCGTTAACGCGGCTATAATTTTTTTGGCCGTGATTTTTCACCGCCATATTGTTTTTTTGGCCGGCATTCAATTGACTTTTGGTGTTTTGGACTTAATAATTTACCGTCATTTGGTCAGAAAACACCTGCCTCGGCCTGAAATTTTAAGAGGGTTGTGGCCGATTGATTTGCGCCTGATAAAAAGTATTTTACGCCAGGGATGGCCGTTTGCGCTTTTGGTTGGCTTTAGCGCTATCTATAACCGCATCGACGTGGTTATCATTACTTTTTTAAAGGGCTATCAGCAAACCGGGTATTATACCGCCGCTTATAAAATTTTTGATCTCTTAGGTTTTTTTCCATCGGTTGTTTCCTACACTTTATTTCCGTTCTTCGCCGGCTTGATGGCCAAGCAGGCACTGGCCGAGGTGCGGCGAAATTTAGAAAAATATTTGCGGCTAATGTTCACCGCCGCGCTGCCCATGGCTGTGGGCGGTTCAATTTTATCGTCGAAGCTTATTGCTTTGGTGGCCGGCCCGGATTACCGCGCGGCCGCGCCAGTGTTGGCGGTGCTGATTTGGGCGCCGGCCATTTTGTTTGTTTACATTCCGGTTAATTCCATAGTTATTTCGCAACTTACCAAAAAGGCCATGGCAATAACCGGCGCTAATGTGGTGGTGAATATTGTTGGCAACTTGCTGCTGATTCCCCGCTACGGCATCGTGGCCGCCGCGGCCATGACCGTAGTTTCGGAAAGTTTGCAAGGCGCCTTTTATTTTTATTTTGTCCACCGCAACATTACCAGGTTTTCCTTGGGAGCGGATTTTTATAAGCCGCTGCTGGCCAGTGCGGTTATGGGTATATTGCTTTGGCCGCTTAGGGCATCGAGTTTGGGTTTGAGCCTGGCGGCCGGAGCCGCGGTTTATGGTTCGGCGCTGCTGCTGATGGGTTTCTTCAGTAAAAATGACTTACTTACGCTTAAGCAATTATTCCGCAAGGAGGCTGAAATTGCCTAAATCAATTCACCAAACTCGAATACTGGTATTTGGAACTTTTGACGTGTTGCACTCCGGGCACTTAAATTTTTTTCGGCAAGCGCGTCACTTGGCCCGTCGGCCTTTTTTGATCGTGTCTGTGGCCAAGTCAGTTAATGTCCGGAGGATTAAGGGTCGGCGGCCGCGCCATAGCGAGCGCAGCCGTTTAGCCGCGGTCAGGAGAGTTAAGATTGTAAACCAGGCGGTCTTGGCGGCCGCGGAGGATTATTTGGGCCATATTGTAAAATTAAATCCGGAGATTATCGGCCTGGGTTATGATCAAACAGCTTACACTAAAGGGTTGGTAAAACGGCTCCGCCAGAAAGGTTTAAAAGTGAAAATCGCCAGACTGCGGCCTTATCAGCCCCAAAAGTATAAAAGTTCCCTGCTTTAGTTTTTGCGCGGCGGCAAAAATTTGTTATAATAAATTTGTCATTAACTTCGGCCCATCACGGGCCAAAAGAAACAAAAAAATATGCCCGAACTTAACGACCCCGCCACGCCGCACAAGCATTTCAAGGCGTTTTGGCCACTTGTGATTATTTTTGTTATTGCCTCAATTTTGGGCGGTTTGGTTTATTGGTTTCAGTTTAGCTTATCCACGGATTACGATTTGCAGTCCATGGTTTTTACCGTCCATCGCCGCACGGAACAGCGGCTAAACGGGAGCACTAAAACCACGACGGTAAAGACTCAGACTACCGCCACACCCACAACTACTAAATAGTTTTGAATGATTATTGGGATCGAAGCTGAACGTGCCAATTTAGCGGATAAGACCGGCGTTGAACATTATGCCAAGCAGCTGATCCTGCACTTTGCCGAGTTTGACCGGCAAAATCAGTACGTCTTGTACCTGCGCACGCCGCCGCAGCAGTGGCTTTTGGAGTTGCCGGCAAATTTTCACTTGAAAGTTTTGCCGTTTCCGTTGTTTTGGACGCAGTTGCGCTTAAGTTGGGAATTATGGCGGCACCCTGTCGACGCGCTTTTGATACCGGCGTCGGCGTTGCCGCTGGTCCACCCGGTAAATTCCGTGGTAGTTGTCCACGATACCGCTTGGAAATATTTTTCCGAAAGTTTTACCTGGTTTATGCGAAACTTTTTGGAATGGTCCACGCGTTTTGCCGTCAAGCGCGCCGCCCGGGTTATTGCGGTATCCGCGTCGACCAAGCAGGACTTGCTAAAATTTTACGGTGCTGATCCGGAAAAAATCGCGGTTGTGCATCATGGGTATCAATTGTCCGGTGCGGCCTTTGGCGGGGCAAAGGAGCCGCGCGAGCCACTATTGCCGCAAAGGTATATTTTGTTTTTATCTACTCTGCAGCCGCGGAAAAATTTGATTGGTTTAATTTCCGCCTTCCGGCAGCTTAAGCGCGAGCGTCCTGAATTGCCGCACCGCCTGGTGGTTGTGGGCAAACCTGGTTGGAAGTACGAGGAGATCTTGCGCACCATTGAACAAAACCGCGATATTGTGGTTTACTTAAATCACGTGTCCGAACCGCGCAAAGCGCAAATTTTGGCCAAAGCCGAAGCCTTGGTTTTGCCAAGTTTTTACGAAGGTTTTGGCATGCAGGTATTAGAGGCCTTTGCCGCGGGCGTCCCTGTGGCGGTTTCGAATGTTTCGAGCTTGCCAGAGGTGGCGGGGGACGGCGCGGTGTATTTTGACCCGCGCGATGCGGCCCAGATCAAGCAGGCTATCCAAAATATTTTATTGGATAAAGGTTTGGCCGACCGTTTACGTGAAAACGGTCGACGTCGGTTGGCGGAATTTAGCTGGGAAAAATGCGCAAAGCAGACCTTGGCTGTGTTAAGCGGGATTCAACAGGACTAAATATTTTGTATGACCAAAGAACTTTTGGAAAAAATTAAGGCTTTGCCCAAGTTGCGCTTGCTGATTATTTTGTTCACCGTTTGGCAGTATCTAAGCGTGGCCGGCATGGCCGTTTTGCATTGGCCAGATTCTTTGGTGTGGCTAAATCTGGGCTTATTGCTTGCATTTGTGGTGCTTAGTCCGGTTTACGAATCGCTTTTGTTGTTGGTGTTGTCTATCCCGTTTTCCGTGGCCGTGCCAAATCATACTTTTGAAGCGCTGCCGATGTGGCGCATCTTGTACGCGGCGTTATTCATGGTTTGGCTGGCCCGCGATAAAAAATTCCGCATTCGGGATTTAGTTTGGCTGCCTTGGGATAAATATCTGGCCTGGTTTGCGGGACTTGGCCTGCTTTCGGCTATGCTGTTCGGGCAGTTTCGCGTGGAGGCGATAAAGCAGGTACTCTTTTGGCTGAACATTTATTGCATGTATTTGGTCCTGGTCAACACGCTAAAAAATAAACAGCAGATTTTTGAATTAATTCGTTACGTAATTTGGTCGCTGGCTATTATCGTCACGCTGGGGTTTGCCCAGCTGATTGGCACATTTTTGACCGACCTGGATACTTTTTGGGTTTTTTGGGCCGTGAACATCACCAAGCTTTATTATGGGGCCAGCTTAGCGGGGGTTTCGCTGTATTCTAATTCTTGGTTTTCTTACTCGGGGACGCGCGAACTGCGCATGTTTTCTATTATGCCGGACTCGCAAAGTTTCGCTTACGTCTGTCTGATTGCGTTGTGCATGGGTACGGCGTTGACGCGCAGCGTTTTTAAACATATTAAAAAGTGGCTGTGGTCGGGGATTCGTTTTGCCGCCTTGGGATTAATGCTTTCGGGTACGCGGGCGGTTTGGGCCGGCATGGTCGCGCCGTTTTTGGCTGTGGCCGTGGCGCATTATAAAAATTTTCAAAAGCATTTGGCACGCAAGTTCTTGATCCCATTTTTAATTATTTTTGCCTTGTTTGCCGTTTCGCCGATTTTTAATCGGGGGTTGGCTTACATTCGAGTCGGCAAATTTCAGGAGAATTTTTTGGTTCGCGCCACTTCGATCTATAACTTGCAAGAGACCTCCAACCAAGGGCGTTTGGCCATGTGGGCTGAAAGTGCGGCGTTTGCCGCCCGCCATCCCTGGGGCGTGGGGTTTGGCAATTTTATTATGTCATTGAGTCAGTCTCAGGGACTGGCTGATTACAACCAAGCTTCGGCAAGGATTGTAAAACGCTATAACCTGCCCGCTAAATATGTTTCGGCGCACAGCCTTTATTTGCAAGTCCTGGTGGAAGCCGGACTGCTTGGATTTTTGGCCTTTGCCTTGTTTTGGTTGTCGGCTGTGCGTTATTTTTGGACCTTTGTGCGGCACCATAAGCACGCGGAAGATTTTTTGGTCTATTTTGTGGCCCAGGCGTTGCTGATGCTGCTGTGGATTTTGGCCGCTGCGGTGTTCGATGTCACTTTGTTTAACGACAAAGTTTTAATGTATTTTTTCCTTAATTTGGGAGTTGCCGGTTTAATCGTGAAGCGATATCATGAGTATGAGGAAAACGTTGCAGAATAGTTTGGCTGGTTTATAGAAAATTTTGCGGCCACGGTTTCGCTTTTGTCGAATTTTTTGTTATGCCGCGCATTACTGTTATCCAAGTTGTGTATAATAATCGCCGGTTCATTGAACCGGTGTTTTCCGCGATATTTAACCAGACGTTTAAGGATTTTCAGGCGGTGGCAGTAATTGCCGGAAATCAGGATGGCGGCAAGGAATTTTTAGCTCAAAAATTTCCGCAAGTTGAGATAATTGATCCCGGCTATAACATTGGCTTTGCCGCCGGCCATAATCTGGTTTTCAGCAAATACCAAAGTGAGTTTTTCCAGCTGGTCAATCCAGACCTTGTGATGGAGCCAGACTACATCGAGCGGTTACTTAAGGCATTTGATGATCCCAAAGTTGGCGCCGCAACTGGCAAGCTTTATCAATGGAACACCGCGCCCATGGCGCCAGATCGTACCCGGAAGGTTTTGGATACAACGGGTCTGGTTTTTAATAAATCAGGCCGCGTGCTGGATAGGGGGCAGCACGACATTGATTGTGGCCAGTTTGACGGCGAGCGGCTGGTCCCTGGAGTCTGCGCGGCTGGGGCGATGTATCGTCGCGCAACTTTGGAAAAAATAAAAGAATCTTCGGGTTATTTTGATGGTGATTTTAACACTACGTACGAAGATGTTGACCTAAGCTGGCGGATGGATAATTACGGCTGGAAAAATATTTTTATGCCTTCGGCCGTTGCTTTCCATGCCCGCGGCGCGGCCGGGACAGTAGGTGGGTATAAAAAAGTGTTCGCTTACATAAAATACCATAAGAAACTAAGCTCGTTTATAAGGAAGTATAGTTACCAGAATCATATATTCGCCTATATTAAGAATTCAAGGCGGCTGCATCCTCAGTTTTTTGTGCGCGAATTTTTTATGCTTGGTTATATTATTTTGTTCGAAATCGGAACGCTAACAATTGTGCCGAATATGCTTAAGCTGCTGCCAAAAATGTGGCATAAAAGAAAGCTCATAAAACAATTGCCGTCTAATGCTTGATCTGTCCATAATCATTTTATCCTTCAAATCCAAAGACCATCTGGCAGTGCTGCTGCCGAGCATCTTTGCGTCGGAAGGTGTTAATTTTAACAACAGTGCCGATGGTTATAGCGCAGAAGTTATTGTGGTCGACAACGGCTCTGGCGACGGCACAATACAGTGGCTACAAGCTACCAGCTACAAGCTACAAGCTATTCAAAATATCAACAACGGTTTTGCTGCGGGCAATAACATCGGCATCAAACGGGCAACCGGCAAATACATTTTATTGCTTAATCCCGACACTAAAGTTGGGCCGGAAACGTTTAAGACCATGCTCGATTTTATGGAGTCCCGGCCGGACGTGGGGATAAGTGGCTGTAAGCTTATCAAAGCCAACGGCGAACTCGACCTGGCTTGTCGGCGGCGCTTTCCGAATCCTTGGAATAGTTTTAAACGGCTATTTTTAAAAGACAATCGGGATTACAATTATTCCAATGTAGACGAGAACCAAAGCATGGAAGTCGACAGCGTGGTCGGCGCTTTTTTGCTAATTCAAAAAAGCGTCATTGATAAGATTGGTTTGCTCGATGAAAGTTTTTTTATGTACGGGGAAGATTTAGATTGGTGCTGGCGCTGCAAACAAGCCGGCTTTAAAGTTTGGTATTACCCTAAGGTTACGGCATTCCATTACAAAGGAGAGTCGAGCAAAAAGGCTCCGTTTAAGATGCTGAAAGCTTTTCACGATTCAATGTGGATTTTTTACCAAAAGCGCTACGCCGACAGTTACTTCTTTTTATTTAATTGGTTAATCTGGCTGGGTATTTACTCGCGCTTAAGTGCTTTGTTGGTGGTTAACCTGGTTAAGAGGCGGCCTATTGTCAGTAAATGATTTGGTAAAAACCATCCGATTATGGTACTATAAAGCTAAATTACTTAAAGAAAATATGGATTTAAACCAGGAAAATCAAGATCAAGAGCGGTCTGACGGCATAAACCTTCAGCCGCAGAAGTTTGACCGTCGCAGGTTAGCTTCAAAGTACAAGTGGCAGATTATTGTTTTGGTCGTGGCCGTGGCTTGCTATGGCTTTGGCTATCGCATGGGCCGCAGCGGCTATATTTACCTGCCAAAAGAGTTTAAAGTTGTTAATCAGAGCGATCAAGCGCAAACCGTTGACTATAATTTGTTGTGGGACGCAGTCAATACAGTTAACCAAAAATATATTGACCGGCCAATCGACCAGCAGAAAGTCCTTTACGGCGCGGTCAAAGGCGCCGTGGAGGCTATCGGTGATCCCTACACGACTTACTTTACCCCGAGTGATTTAAATAATTTTGAAACTAGTTTAAAGGGCAGCTTTGACGGCATTGGCGCCGAAGTCGGCAAGAAAGATGGAAACATTGTAATCGTGGCGCCGCTCGACGGTATGCCCGCGCAGGCTGCCGGCTTAAAGGCCCAAGATATCATCGCCAAAGTTAATGGTGAAGCGGTAAGTGATTGGAGCGTAGAGCAAGCGGTAGACAAGATCCGCGGGCCCAAGGGCACCAAAGTGACTTTAACCATTGTGCGCCAGGGCAAAAACCAGCCTTTCGACGTGACCATAACCCGCGATACCATTCGTATTAAAAGCGTTAAGTGGGAAGTAAAAACTGTAAATGAAAATGGCGCGAGCAAAAAGATTGCGATTATTAGCATTTCCCAATACGGCGACGACACCGACGGGCTGTTCAGCCAGGCCGTGAATGAGATTTTACAGCAAGGCGTGCAGGGTATTATTGTTGATGAACGAAACAACCCCGGCGGCTATTTACAGTCCGCCGTAGACATCGCCTCGTCTTGGGTCAACCCCGGGGATGTGGTGGTGACCGAAGCGCACAGCGACGGCACCAGCCAAATTTACAAGGCCGAAGGCAATAACCGTTTGGCTGATATTAAGACCATAGTGCTGATTAACGGCGGCAGCGCCTCAGCTGCGGAGATTTTTGCCGGTGCGCTGCATGACCATAAAAAAGCCGAGCTGGTTGGTGAAAAGTCGTTTGGCAAGGGCAGCGTTCAGGAGCTGGTTGACCTTAAAGAGGGCGGCGCGGTGAAAGTGACGGTTGCCAAGTGGATTACGCCGGGAGGAATAAATTTGAACCATAACGGTTTAGACCCGGACATAAAAGCCGGCCTGACTGATTCTGATGTGACTGCCGGCAAGGATCCGCAAATGGATTCCGCGGTCAAGGAGCTGTTTAAGTAATTTATCTATTCACGAATCACAATTTCACTAAATTAATATGAAATTCGTGCTATTCGTGCGATTAGTGGATTAGCGTGCAATGAAAATTACTGCTCAAGAACTTCGCGATAAATATCTCAAATTTTTCCAGTCCAAAGGGCACACAATTATCCCTTCGGCTTCTTTGGTGCCGGAAAACGATCCTTCCGTGCTGTTCACTACCGCCGGGATGCATCCGCTGGTGCCTTATTTGCTTGGGGTAAGTCATCCGGGCGGCACGCGGCTGACGAACGTGCAAAAATGCATTCGCACCGGGGATATTGACGAGGTTGGCGATAATACCCACCTGACGTTTTTTGAAATGCTTGGCAACTGGAGTCTGGGCGATTATTTTAAATCAGACGCCATAAAATGGAGCTTTGAGTTTCTTACTTTTTCGGAATATTTGGGTATTCCGCTGGAGCGCTTGGCCGTATCGGTGTTTGCCGGCGACAACGATGCGCCACGGGACGAAGAAGCGGCTGAGATTTGGAAGATGCTGGGCCTTAAACCAGGGCGTATTGCGTACCTGCCTAAAGAAAACAACTGGTGGATTGCCGGCAATGCCGGCCCCTGCGGTCCGGACACGGAAATGTTTTATTGGATAGATGACGGCACGCCTGCCCCGGAAAATTTTCAGGAAACTGAAAAAGACCCGCGCTGGGTGGAGATTTGGAATGACGTGTTTATGCAGTTTGAAAAAATGCCGGACGGCAAGCTGGTCCCGCTTAAGAAAAAGAATGTCGATACCGGAATGGGGCTTGACCGCACTTTGACTGTGCTAAATGGACAAAGGTCGGTCTATGACACCGAACTGTTCAAGCCAATGTGGGACGTGCTGGCGTTGGACCAAGAAGTTATGAGCAACGATGAAATTAAGCGCGCCAGAATTGTTTTAGATCACGTTCGCGCTTCGGTCTTCATGGTTAACGACGGCGTACAGCCTTCAAATAAGGATCGCGGCTACGTGCTGCGGCGGTTGCTGCGGCGCGCTTTGGTTATGGGTCGGCTGCTTAATTTGAAGTATCACTGGCTCGAGGCGCTGATTGGCAAAGTCGTAGCCGGCTACGCACAGGCCTATCCTGATTTAGTCGATAAGGCAAACCAGACATTTGACGTAATTTTGGCGGAACAAAAGAAATTTGAGGCGACTTTGGAAAAAGGGCTTAAGGAATTTGAGAAGTTAATCAAAAAATCAAGCGAGTTGATTGACGGGAAAACCGCGTTTGATCTTTATCAAACGTACGGGTTCCCGTGGGAATTGACTAAAGAGTTAGCCGAACAGTCTGGGCAAAAAATCGACAAGTCCCAGTTTGAGGCGGAATTCAAAAAACACCAGGAATTGTCTCGGACCGCGTCTGCCGGGCAGTTTAAAGGCGGCTTGGCGTCGCATTCGGAAAAAATCGTACGATTGCACACCGCCACGCACTTGATGAACGCCGCGTTGCGTCAAGTGTTAGGGGGCCAGGTTTGGCAGAAGGGGAGCAATATTACCGAAGAGCGCACGCGTTTTGATTTTACCCACGGACAAAAAATGACCGAGGCGGAAAAGAGCGCGGTAGAAGCTTTAGTAAACGGTTGGATCGAGCGTGATTTTACGGTCAAAAAGGAGATTATGACTTTGGACGAAGCGCGCAAATTAAACGCCATCGGGGTATTCGGTGAAAAGTATGCCGATACCGTGTCGATTTACACGGTGTTTGACCCTAAAACCGGCGAGGTTATTTCGCGCGAGTTTTGCGGCGGGCCGCACGTTGAGCATACCGGCGTGATCGGTAAGTTTAAAATACAAAAAGAAGAAGCTTCTTCGGCAGGTGTTCGTAGAATTAAAGCGGTTGTGGAATAACAATGAAGTTAGATTTTTACAATTGTCCGAAACCGGGTAAAATCGATATGGTCGACTTGCCTGACGCGCCCGAATTTGTTGGGTACAGACCAAATTTTGAGCTACTGGAACAGTATGCCAACAAGTACCGGCAGTACCAAAAGCTGTTGATTATTGCCCATGGCGGCAGCCTGACGACTTTTTTGGGATATTATCACGCGCTGAGATCGGAAAGCAAAAAAGACGTATACTTTTTAAGTACTGTTGACCCGGATTACATCGCGGAGCTGAAAGCGGAATTGCGTAAAGAAGACACGCTCGTAGTGTCTATTAGCAAGTCCGGCGAGAATACCACCCATTTAGAAATGACCGCGCAATTTTTGGATTACCCAATGGTGGTAGTCACTGGTAAGAGCAGTCCACTAAGGGCCCTTGCGGAAAAACTAAAATTGCCGATAATTGAGCATCCGCCGATTGGCGGCCGCTATACCGGGATGACCGAAGTGGCGCTGTTGCCGGCGGTATTGGTTGGCATTAATACCCAAATTTTATACCGTGGCGCGAAAGAGTTTTATAACTTATATAATAAGGATAATTTGGCGTGGAAAGCGGCCTCGGTATTCAGCCAGCTTGAGCAGCAAGGCTATGTGGACGTGTTTTTGCCTTTTTACGCGCACGCCTTGTTTCCCATGAGCGCCTTAATTGTGCAGTTGTGCCACGAGAGTTTCGGCAAGAATGGCAAAGGCCAGACTTACCTGGCGGCTGAAGCGCCTGAGAGCCAGCACCATACCAACCAGCGGTTTTTTGGCGGCCCGAAAAATATTGCAGGATTCTTTGTTGGCAGCGACAGTTTTCATCATCAAATTTTGAGCCGCTATCCAACCCAGGCGCATAGCGTGCAAATTAAAAGTCATTCATTGTTTGATTTAAATAATATTCCTTTGGAGGTATCTCTTAAGTCGGAACTCGAAGGGACGTTGGAAGACGCGCGCATTCATGGTATCCCCCTGGCTTATTTGTCGATTAGCGGTTTTAACGCCGAGGAGCTTGGCCGGTTTGTGGCCTTTTGGCAGCTCTATGCGGTTTATTCTTCGGTGCTCCGCGGCGTAGACCCGTTTGACCAGCCGCAGGTCGAAAACAGTAAGGTAATTAGTTTTAATAAGCGACTACAATATAAAGGTCTTTTGTAATTGACCAAAAAAGCTGGGTTATCTACAATAGTTTTGGATATGGTCCCGAGCATTTATATAAATTTAGAGGACAGCGTAGAGGCGATCGCTGCGAGGATTAAACGCGAGCGGTCATCGCAGGTCATTGTGGTTTGCCCAAAACGCTGTTTTTTGTTTAGCGACCCGATAAATTTGAAACTTTTAAAGACTCAGGCTGACGCCTTGGGCAAGGAAGTTTTCATTTTGACCATGGATGAAAAGGGTCGGCAATATGCCCAAGCCGCCGGTTTAGGTTTGCGCGATCTGCCCCGGCCGCAGCGCGCCGCCAATATTTCCGATATTCGCCTGCATCACCCGACCGAAACCCAGCGGCCCGTAACCCAAAACGCGGCTCCACCGCAGGATGTTTTGGCGGCGGCAACTTCCACGTTGGATAATTTAACGCAAATCTTACAAAAAAAACAAACCGACAAACAGCAGTCCAAAGCGGCTGCGGCCGAACCACCAAGAATTAACAGCGCACCTCAGGTTTTTGCTAAGCCGGAAGGGGCAGAGGAAGCGGCGGAAATGTCCCATGTGGCGGTTAAGGATTCAATTTTTCCCAAGGAGTTTGAAGACCGGATTAAGCATCAAAAAAAAATCAAGAGCGGCCGCAGGCTGGTTTGGTTTTTAGTTGCCGGCGGTCTGGCGCTGTGTTTAATTTTGGTTTTTTTGATACTGCCCAAAGCAGTATTGGAGGTTTATCGGAAAACCGAACCAATAACAAGAGATATGGACGTCAGTTTAAGCTCGGTTATTAATCAGTATGACGCGGATCGGCTTGTGATGCCCGCCGTCAAAGTTCAACAGGCTTTGGAAATTAGCGATAAGTTTGAAAGTCAAGGCAAACAACAAGTCGGGAACAAGGCCACCGGTTCCGTGATTATTTACAATTTCACGAAGGTTCCGATCAATTTGAAGTCGGCTACGACAGTTTTGACTTTAAACGGAAAAAATTACAATCTTGCGGCCGATGCCATGCAAATTCGCCCGACGCTTTATAAAAATGCTAAAACCAAAGAGGTGGACCCGGCCAGCTTATCCGCTCCGGTGGACGTGGTCGCGGTTGAAGGCGGGGAGAGCTATAATGTGCCGGCCGGAACTCGTCTAGAGATTACCAATCAGGTATTTGGCAGCAAGCCGCAATTGCTGTATGCCAAAACGTCCGATGCGATTGATGGCGGCATATCTCGCTTCTTGTCGGTTGTCACGGCGCAGGACATCGCTTCTGCCGAAGAATCGTTGAAGGCCGATTTAATCAGTCAGCTTCGGCAAGACCTGGCCGCGAAAAAACTCGTGTTGCCGGATAACGGATACCAAATCCAAATTGTGTCCTACACCCCGGATAAGCCCGCTGGTAGCCAGTCGCCGTCTTTTCAAGCTGACCTGAAAGCTAGCGTGCAAGGATTAGCATTTTCTGGCGAAGACTTGCAGCGCTTAATGACTGCCCGGCTGCAGCAGAATATCTCCGCTGGTCACGAGTTGGGCCCAAACCAAAATCAGCCGAGTAGTTATAGCTATAAAACTGTTGATTTAAACGCCGGGACGGCCGTGCTTTCCGCCCATTTTGACGGCCAGATTGTTGCGGATGTTGATGTGTCAGGTCTGGCCGGTCGTTTGGCTGGAAAAGGGGAGGGCGAGATTAACAATGTTTTAAGCGAAAATCCGGGTATTGACCATATTGATGTCAATTTTGTCCCTGCTTGGCAAAGTTGGTTCCCGTTTTTGTCTTCGAAAATCAAGATTGTGGTCAATTAAGGTTTAATTTAAGAATTTTCCTGTAAATAAGAGGGAATTTTAACTCGAGTCTTAGCTTGACATTTTTTTTAGTTGTGATAGAATTATTGGGATAATTTACAAATATCACTCACATTACTACCAGCGGCAATCAAGACTTAGGGAAGTCTGGCACAAAAAAAAACTTGATCGAGCTTGAGGGCAAAGTAATTGAAAATTTGCCTAATGCTCTTTTTCGTGTTCAATTGGACTCCGGACAGACTGTTTTAGGTCACCTTTCCGGAAAAATGCGAGTCAACATGATCCGGGTTATGCCCGGAGACCGGGTGATTATTGAAATGACCCCCTACGATTTGAGCAAAGGAAGAATAACCCGCAGAATGCGTTAGTACAGCTTAAACCATATTTATGAAAGTCAGAGCTTCGGTAAAACCTATGTGCAAACAATGCAAAATCGTCAAACGGTTTGGCAGGGTTTATATTATCTGTTCCAACCCCAAGCATAAACAGCGGCAAGGATAAGTTTTAACTCAAATAGGCATTAGTAATCTAAATTATGGCTAGAATCGCTGGTATAAATATACCCAACGAAAAAAGAATCGAGGCTTCGCTACCTTACATTTACGGGATTGGGCTGAGTTTGTCGAGGAGAATTTTGGCGGCAACCCAAGTAGATCCCAACAAGCGCACGAAAGATTTAACGGAGGCGGAACTTAACAGAGTCCGCGATTACATTGAAAAAAGTTTTAAGGTCGAAGGCGGCTTGCGGCAGCAAGTAATGCTCAACATTAAGCGCTTAAAAGAAATTGGCGCTTACCGCGGCATTCGCCACATCCGGGGCTTGCCTGTCCGCGGCCAGCGAACGAAAACTAATTCGCGCACTCGGCGCGGGAACGTCCGCAAAACAGCGGGAAGCGGCCGGAAGGCGTCGGCAGAGAAGACCTAAGGTCATCCGGGCTTTAGGGAAGAGGTAAAATTTTAGATTTATTTATTTTGTATAACTATGTCCGAAGAAGTCTTAACAAATCAGACTGCCAGCGCAGCTCAAGCTGCCGCTCCGGCCACGGCCGAGGAAGCATCTAAGACTAAGGCCAAAAAAAAGAAGTCCAAGGCCAAAGTCAGCAAAGGCAAGATTTACGTTAATTCCACCTATAACAACACCATTGTTTCCGTAACCGATTTGGCTGGTAATGTTTTATCGTGGAGCAGCGCTGGCCGCATTGGCTTTAAGGGCTCAAAGAAGTCCACCCCGTATGCTGGCCAGAAAACCATGGAAGATGCCTTAGCCAAGGCTAGGGAGCGGGGGGTGACTGAGGTTGATGTTTTGATTAAAGGCATAGGTAGCGGCCGCGAGTCAGCGGTGCGCGCGCTGCAGGGCAGCGGGATGAGTGTGTTGTCTATTAAGGACCAGACCCCAATTCCACACGGCGGTGTGAGGCCCAAGAAGCCGCGAAGGGTATAACAGGCAAAAATCAAAATGTAAAATAATCTAGTTCGTCGGTGATTAACATCTACATTTTGAGTTTTAATTTTTTTTGGATTTTTTTATGAGATATACCGGACCCAAAGCAAAAAAAGCGCGCCGATTCGGCATGGCTTTTACAGCCAAAGATGCCAAAGTTATGCAAAAACGCGCTTACGCCCCAGGCCAGCATGGACAAAGCCGTTCCCGGCTTTCCGAATATGGCATGCAGTTACGCGAAAAGCAAAAGGCCAAGATTAATTATGGTGTAATGGAACGACAGTTCGAGCGTTATTTTAACAGGGCGCTTAAACAGACAGGCGTCACAGGCGATAATTTACTTAAGTTGCTGGAAGCCCGCTTGGATAATATTGTCTTCCGTCTTGGTTTTGCTGAAACGCGCGCCCAGGCCAGGCAGCTTGTCAGTCATGGTTTTATTGAGGTTAACACAAAAAAAGTCGACATTCCTTCTTACTCCGTTAAAGTCGGCGATGTTGTATCGATTCGCCCGTCAAAGCAGAAGAGCGCCTATGTGGAAAAGATGAAAGAGCGGATTAAAAGCTTTCAGACCCAGGAATGGCTGCAACTTGACAGCCAAAAATTGACCGGCAAAATCTTAAGTTTGCCGACGCCGGAAATGATCAATAACCTTATTAACACGCAGCTTATTGTTGAACATTACAGCCGCACTTAGTTTATATTTGACAATTAACAATTGGCAATTGTTTTGCCCCGCCAGAATTGGCGGCAAGACCGCGCCAAATGTAAAAGGTTAAACTTATGGAGGCCATCCCTCTGCCCAATCGAGCCGTTGTCAGCGATTTGGGACAAAATCGATACAGTGTCGCGCTAGAACCCCTTTATCCGGGGTACGGTGTTACCATTGGCAATGCCATCAGGCGCGTACTGCTGTCTTCCATGCCAGGCGCGGCTGTTACCGCGGCTAAAATTAAGTTTGTTGATCACGAATTTTCCACTATTCCAAACGTGAAGGAAGACGTTATCCAGATTATTCTGAACTTAAAGCAGCTGCGAGTAAAATGTTTCAGCGCTGAGCCGGTGAGAGTCCAACTTAAAGTGAAAGGAGAAAAGCTAGTCACCGCCGCGGACATTAAGGAAAATGACCAGGTGCAGGTTATCAATAAAGATCTGCATATCGCCACAACTGACAGCAAAGCAGCTGATTTTGAGGTAGAGCTCGTCATTGAGCAGGGCCGGGGCTATGTGCCGGTTGAGATGCGGGAAGGCCAAAAACTTGATACCGGCATGATCGCTATTGATGCGATTTTTACGCCGATTAAATCGGTGCACTTTGATGTTTCCAACGTTCGTGTTGGCCAGCTGACTAATTTTGACAAGTTGGAGCTGGTCATGGAAACTGACGGGACTATTAACGGCCAAGAGGCAGCCGATATTGCCGCCCATATTTTGGTTGACCATTTTTCCATGATGTTTGCTGATGGTTTTAGCGAGCCTGTTAAGCCGGCGGACGAAGTACTTGAGCCGCAGCAACAAGAGCTTTTGCCTTCTTTGGCCGAGGCGAGCGAAGTCCAGCAAAGCACGCTCTCGACCCGCGCCAAAAATGCTTTGGCAAAAAACAATATTTCCACATTGAAGGCTCTGGGTGATATGAGCAATGAGCAGATTGCAAACCTAAGCGGCCTCGGCGAAAAAACTGTCAAAGAGATAATCGAGTTTTTAGGAAGATAAACGTAGGATTTATTTTATGCGTCACCACAAGAAGAAAAAATTAGGCAAGGGTACCGATCATCGCCGTAAATTACTGCGCAGCTTGGCGTCGGCGGCCATGTTGTATGAAAAAATTGAGACCTCTTACGCCAACGCCCGCGCAGTCAAGCCTTACTTGGAAAAATTGATTACCCGGGCCAAAAATAGCAGCTTGCATTCCCGCCGTTTGTTATTGGGCGCCCTGTCGCCCATGGCGGCCAAAAAGGCACTAGAAGTCATTGGTCCGAAATTTAAAGACCGTAAAGGCGGCTATACTCGTTTGACAAAATTAAACAACCCGCATGGCGGACAATCTAAAGTTCTGCTTGAATTTGTGGAGTAATTAGCACACGCTTAATTTATGAAATCGCAAAAGCTGACATTGCCAAAGAAGATCGAGCGCTCCTGGCACCAAATTGACGCTTCGCAGAAAACATACGGCCGCGTGGCCAGCGAAATCGCCAATCTGTTGCGCGGCAAGCACAAGCGCAATTTTTCGCCGCATATGGACATGGGTGATTTTGTTGTCGCAATTAATGCCGATAAGCTAAAATTTTCGGGCCGCAAGCTCGCGCAAAAGACTTACTATCGCCACTCGGGTTACTTGGGCGGACTTAAGAGTACGCCAATGCGCGTGGTTTACCAGCGCAAGCCGGAAGAAGTGTTGAAGAAGGCGGTTTTTAGTATGCTGGATGATGTCAGGTTCCGCAAAAATATGATGGCTCGCTTAAAAATCGTCAAAGGTGACAAGCATAATTACACTATTGATAAATAATTTATTGCAGCGTTAACGTTTTTTTCATCTCCTTTTTATGCCTACTAAAACTGCTACTACCAAGCCAGCCCTAAAAAAGCCACGGGCGCCCCGAAAGCCCGCTGCCGCAAAGGCGGCCGTCGAGCACAAAGCTGTGGCCGCCGAGAAGGCCGCGCCGGCTTCGGCTGCTCATAAGGCAAAGCCAGTCGGGCAATATACTTTTGCCACCGGCCGCCGCAAAACCTCCGTTGCAAACATCCGCCTTTTCGCCGGCGCGGGGGATAGTGTTGTTAATAAGCAGCCCTGGAACAAATATTTTTCTTATAAGCATTATCAAGACGAAGTTGGCCAGCCGTTCGATCTTACGGGCTTAGCCGGGCAGTATTTTTTTGTTTGCCAGGTCAATGGCGGCGGGGCGCACTCCCAGGCCCAAGCCGTTCGCCACGGTATCTCAATTGCTTTATCTAAGCTTTCTGAGGAAGTTCGTAAGGTCTTAAAAAAGAACGGCCTTTTGACCCGCGATGACCGCCGCAAGGAAAGAAAGAAGCCGGGTCTAAAAAGAGCCCGCCGCGCTCCACAGTGGGCAAAGCGCTAGCTTTGGCCACCCTGAGCGAGCCACGGATTTGACCAGTACGAGTCGAATGGGTGGGCGAAACGTTAAATTTAAAACCGCTTCGATGTTTATCATCGGGCGGTTTTTTAACTGATTGCTGTTAAAAGTGAATCTGGAAGCAGGGCAAACGTTAATCAATATTGCCAATGCGAACACCTCAGCCGCGGTTGAGGTGTTCGCATTTTATTGCAAGTAAAGCCAAATTAAGAGACCGCTTGACTTTAGCCGCCGTAAACTCTTAAACTTATGTTATGGCGGTCTTTTCTCTAAAGTTAGGACGCTTGCATCGTAATGGAAGCCGCAAAGTTTTGCCGGATGAAAAGCCTAAGATCAAACGTTTAGAAATCATTAAATATCATCAATATGAAAGCGACCATTTTTAGGGAGCCAAAAAAAATTGAAGTGCAGGAAGTGCCCGATCCGGTTATTCAGCATCC
>JAGWQI010000066.1 GCA_028870105.1 Patescibacteria group bacterium | reverse complement strand
CCTACTTTTTGAACACTATGACCTTATAACCAATAAAGTTCCAAAATAGCGAAATAGCAGTGGCCACCACAGCCGCCAAATTTTTGTCCAAATCAGTGTGCGTCAAATGCAAATGCAGAGAGACAATGGCTATCAAAGATACGTTAATACCCCAGCCAATCAGCGTGACCACCACGAACACGGCAAAATCTTGAACCTGATGCCCCCAACCGCTGAACTTAAAACCAAAGACTTTCCAAAATACTACTTCCATTACCAAAAAAACCAGCAAAAGCAAAGCGTAAAACACGGCCGACGCCGAATAGTGAGAACCAAACAACACCAAAACCACGGCCAGCACGCCCAACGCTCCAACTAAAACCAGCCGAATAAAATTTTTCAGCAGGCTCAAGCCCTGGTCGTTGCCGAATGTCCAAGTGCTGTTCCAAAGAAAACTCTGCACCACCGCCGCGCCAAAACTGAACGCGTCAACTAAACCCAGCCGCAACCCTTCGCTCACGCCAATCTGCTTAGAAATAGCGTTAAGTATTAAAAAATTCAGGGCGGTATTTAAAAAACCAATGCAAGCAAAACGCAAAAATTGATAAACCACCGGGTATCGCTGTAAAAAATCCGCCAGCTTTCTCTCGAACGAATCTGCGGCCAGGGCCGTTGTGTTGTCCATAAACTGAATAAATTACAAGTTAAAGCAAAACCAAAATATCAAATGACCCCCTTTGCGCATTTAATCTGAAAAAAAATCGGCATTAATTAAAAATTGCGAATTACGATCTGGAAAGCTTACAACTCTTCGTCATCGTCCACAGTCACGCGGCTACCCATTTCCATGTCAGTATTACCGCCCGCGCCTTTCTTAATAACGTTCTCCACCGCCGCCCATTCCGCCTCCTGATCTTTGGGTGTAATAATAGTCACTTCATCCCCGGCTTCAGCCTTAAAATAAGTCAAACTAGCCAGCAGTACCTTATAAGGTTTACCCTCGGCCATGACCCGGAAGTCACCCTTGTCGTCCACAATCAGCATGCCCAACATCTTACGCCGCTCCACGGGCCCAATCTGCTTGTAAATAAACGAGCCGTCTTCCGCAATGGTTAGTTTGAGCACATCCCCTTCCACCAGTTTAGATTTAGAAGCATAGTTAGCTGGCACTGGATACTGTTTCTTATCCGGACCAATCATGTTTTGCCCGTCAAATACGCCTTCAATGACTTTGCCGCCCTCGGATACTGCAAAAACTTGGGCTTTTTCAGTCAAAGATGCGGACATTTTGCCGCCACTAGGAGCGCCCATTAATTCCCGCAGCATTTGTTTTGCGGACTGGATATTTTTTTCCGCTGCTTCCACCATTTGGGCAATCAGTGCCAAATTTCCAAGTTTATTATCCATTTTTATTTCTATATTAGCAGATAAAATCACTGGCAGCGGGGCACGCCACCGCATTAAAATTACGCGATATCCTGGCTTTTTGTTTCAATGTACCCTCTCAAGGGCTGGTATTTACTTCTAATTTATTATAGCAGCAAATAAACAAATAGGCAAATTTACCTGATTTTTAGACAATTCCTCGATTTTGCCATATCCCTTTGACGCTTTTATGCCCAAATACATCCATTTATCAACAAAACTAACCCAAGGTATCCCCCGGCTATCCCCAAGCCTAAGATGCCGCCGGCGTCATCTGCGGCAGCAGTTTGGCCTTATCGCTGTTTAGTAAAAAATTACAAAAATCCGGGTACTTAATGCATAACTGCTGGATGGTATTTTGTTTGGCCGAAGCATCATTTAAAAATTCCGACGAACGGCGCATATCGCGCTCCAATAGGCGCGAGGCGAAGTCTTTAACCTCGTCTTGATAAACGCCAATATCACTCGGGTGGTAATTAAACTTCAAGGCCTGCTTTAAATCTCCCAGTTCCTCGAACTCCCGGGAAATCTCCCGCACCCAATTTAGCGCCGCCGCTTCTGAACTGAATTGGCTAAGGTTCTTGACTACTTCCTCGCTAATCTCCGCGGCGCGGCTAATGCTGGCGCGGCGCGAGCGCACAATCTCCGCCAAAAAATAAGCCACCAGTTTGACAAAATTATTGTTTTGCGAACTTTCCGCCATAATCTTAAAGTTATGCTTAATCGCGATTACAAAAAATCAATGGGCCGAAGCATGCGCGTGCCCGCCGCCTCCCCCGCCCGAGCCTTTGTTGCCAAACCAAAACATACCCCTGGCCAACTCGCCCAAACTGTCCAGCGCGCCTGAGAAGTAAGTAGTCATCATGTTACCAAAATCCGTAAGCACTTTTTTTAACGAATCGACGCTGGCAACCAGCTTATGGCAAAATTTTACAAAAAATGGAACCAGCAAAAAATCTTTTGCTTCGAATTTTGCCTCCGTTCCGGAAGAGGCATGAGAGTGAGTTTCGTGCCCGCCTTCGTGACCATGCGCCATATTATTCTATTCACTTTCCGCCGGCGGCTCAGGAAACACAAAAGTTTCGTCCGTAAGCCGGCGCTTTAATTCCACAAGCTGGGGAAACGGCAGCAGATATTTATCCAAAAATTTGATTAATTGTTCACGGCTGGCGATTTGTCCGGCCTCCGTTTCAAAAAACCGCAACAGGTCATAAGTTTGGGCAAAAGTCAGCCGGCGATCCGCGTACAGATCTGACAAATAAGAAGTATAAATGTGAATGTAATTTTCGGCCATATCCAAGCTTATTCTATCGTGAAATCGACGAAAAATCAAACCTACAGCCCGCGCTCAATATCCCCCATCCCGGCGCTCATGCTTTCCGCGACGCGGCCGGCTTTTAACAGCTCCTCCTCAACCTCGGCCCGCGGGCGGCCGTATTTAAGACGCGACAGCTGCCTTATGGCTTTGGCCAATTCTTCATTTTTCTCCTGTGGCAGCGGGTAAGTCGCCATATTAAAAGGCTTACTGGCCGTACCGTTGATCATTAACTTAACGTAAGTGACGAAACGGTCAATATTGATTAAGTCAAACTGGTTAAACGTCGGCGCGAATTCCTTGGACAGCACTTCGGCGTCCTCGGCGCCGGTGCGAAAGACTATCATGGTGCCGGCGTTGCCGAACACCGCGTCGCGCAGGTCTTTATTGGCCGCCCCCTGGGCGCCGGCCTGCTGCTCCAGCTGCCCTAAGTATTGATGCGCGATGATCAAATTAAGTTTGTATTTCCTGGCCTCGGATAAAATTGAAGAAAACGCGTCGGTGATGAAATTTTGAAACTCGTCGACATACAGGTAAAAATCCCGGCGCTGCTCTTCGGGGATGTCGGCGCGCGACAACGCGGCCATCTGGATTTTGCTGACCAAAATCAACCCCAGAAGCTTGGCGTTGATTTCGCCGGTGCGGCCTTTGGACAAGTTGACCAGCAACACCTTGCCTTCGTCCATAATTTTCCTAAAGTTAAACCCGCTCTTGGGCTGGCCGACAATGTTGCGCATCATGGCGTTCTCCACAAAACGGCCGACTTTAGAAATCAAATAACCCAGCATTTCTGATTTATGAAAGTCCGAAGTTTTGGCCATTTCCTTTTCCCAAAACAAGCGCACCACTGGGTCGCTGACCTTTTTAATCTTGTATCTTTGGAAGTCGGTGTCGGTAAAAATTCGGGGAATATCGGTGATGGTACCGGGGTGCTCCTCGTCGGCCATAAGCGTCAGCATGGCGTTGCGCATGTTATGCTCGAACATGGGGCCTAGCATGGCCGGGTCAGTCACCAATTTATAGAAAATTTGGATCATTTCTTGCACGGCAAAATCCTTTTGTTCCTCACTGTCCACCTCGAGCATATTTAAGCCAAGCGGGCGGTCCATGTCGAACGGCTCAAATACAATAATATCTTCCGCCCGCTCCTTAGGCGCGCGGCTTAAAATATCTTCCACTAAATCGCCGTGCGGGTCAATGACGCATAACCCCTCGCCATTTTTAATGTCCTGAATCGCCATGTTGGCCAAGAGCACGGATTTGCCGCCGCCGGTGCGACCCAAAATATAAGTATGACGGCGGCGATCTTCGCGGCCCATGTAAATCGGCGTCTCCATGCCGCGGTAAATATTGCGCCCCAAAAGCAGTCCGGAGGCCGGCGCGTTAATAGGTGGCGGCGCTTTTTTGCTTTGCAACCACTTGATGTTCGGTGTTTCAGTATAAGGCGTGGGCAAATGCCACAATGAGGCGAGCTCCTCGGTGTTCACAATGTTACGGCGACCGCTGTCGCGAAATACGCGAAAAATGTAATCTTTTAAAACATCATTCTTATTTTTGCGGCGGACGCGAAGACCGTTGAATGGGGGCATATTAAACTGCAAAAACCCGGCTAACAAGTTTTTCATGTGACTTTTGGCGCTAGCCGCGTCCGACGATGACGCCACCAAGCGTACGTTGATCTTATACCCGGGACGGCTGGCTTTTTCTTCCAACTTTTTAACAATCTCCTGCTGCATCGGTGTCAGCTGAATCGGGCTGGCGTAACCGGATAAGTCTTTATGCGCGTGGCTCGGCTGGAAATTTTTACTACCACTGCCCACGCCGGCCATAGCCCGGCCCAAAGCCCGGAAAAACCCGACCAACAACCGGTAAGCGTGCCCGCGTTCTATCAACTCGGGGTTTTTACCCTGCTGGATCTCCAGCGCCATATGCCGAGGCACTCCCTGCCAGGTCGTGCCGGCCGGACAAATCACAAACTGAATGGCCGCACCCTCATTTTCGGAAAGCTTGCTCATGGCGTTAGTCAAAGCGCTCAACGGGTCGGACTCCGCAACCTTGTAAGTCCGGAATGGGTAAACGTATTTTTTTGAAAGCTGCAGCTCTTCAACTTCAATGTGCCCGTCTTTCTGGAACGGGTTATAACCCTTGACCTGCTCCACGAAGGCAAACGGATACTGAGCCTGAATCTGCTTTTCCACCAGCTCCTGCAAGTGCCTGGGACAATTAACGTAAAACGAGATTTTCTTGTCGGTGCAAGCAATCTCAAAGCTGTAATAATCCTTACCCTGCAGCCAACCTTTGCTGTGGCCGGATTCTGATAAAGTCGTGAACAATTGTTCGGCCACGGCGATCATTTGTTTTTTTTCCTCGATAGATTTAATCCGCTGCTGGTCCTTTTCCTCGGAATTTTCCTTGGGCATCTGGATTTCCAAAAACACCCAATCCAGTGTCCGAGGCACGACGTGTTTGGTATGGTAAATGTGGCGCTTGTAAAAATAAAAAAAGACAACCGCAAAAACGATTGTCAACCCAAGCAATACTAATAACGCAATGGTGATGGCGTCAAACTGCAACATTTATTTATGTTTGTTTTGATGTGGAAAATTAATCCAAATGGTCCCGCTGCCCGGCGACCTCCATTAAGCTACCCATTAAATCATGCGCTCCGCTGCCCCTAGTTTCGATTTTCACGTCACCCTGTAAAATGGCCAGCGCCCGCTGTAAAACCGCCTTATATCGCTCGCCTTGGGAATCACCCAAAGCTGACTTGCTAAATTCCGGATGAGCCGAACCAAAACCGCCAACAATACTTTTTACCTCTTGATCAACGCTCGTCACCGACTGGGCAGCCGGAATTTTTTGCCCCAAGTCTTGCCTGGCCTGCTCCAAAGCTTGGATGGCCTTGGCATCCCCGGCCTGCACGCGCTCCAAAAACTTCCGCTGCTCTTCTGCGGAAAACTCTTGGCGATTCAACTGATTCTCAATGCCGGCCATAATCTAAAAACCTTACAAATATTATACCATACTCAACTTATAATTATACGCCTTTTTTAACTTTTTGTCAATTCTGTTTACCAGTCACCTAAAAATCTGCGCCAAGCGGCAATCCTAAGACCTTCTACACTTTCCCCTCTTTGGCCCACTTCTCTTCCAGTTTGCGGATGGCGGCCTCGTCAAAGCCAAAATGATGGCCAATTTCGTGCCAGACCACACGCCGCACCAGCGCGGGAATTTTGTCTTCCCCGCCGGCGTAAGTTTCGACGGTCCCTTTCCAAATGGTAATTTTATCGGGCAACGTGGGCGCGTAGCCATAAGTTGAACCGCGCTGGGTTTGTGGCTGGCCATGATAAAGCCCAAACAGCGAATTGTTCGGTGAGCTCCCCTCTTCTAAAACGATTTCAACGTTGTTGAGTTTCTCGCGGATGCTTACAGGCAACGCCTGAATGGCCTGATTGATTAAATCTTCAAATTGTTCGTTCGTCATAACAATTCAGCCTGCAAAGGAAAATGATCGGAACCTTTTATTTTAAAAACTTTGACCTCTTTAAGTAACAAGCCCTTCACAAAAATATGGTCTAAGCACTGATAAGACGATGTGGTT
>JAGWQI010000065.1 GCA_028870105.1 Patescibacteria group bacterium | reverse complement strand
GGACATTAGTAGTTGCTGGTGGAGGCGCAGGCGGTGGAGCTAACTCTACACTTGCTGGAGGTGGAGGTGCGGGAGGAGTTGTTGAAGACACTACCCACACTGTCACAGCCCAAGCATACACAGTTACAGTCGGAAACGGCGGGACTGGTGTTTCCAATGGACAAGGTAACAGTGGACAAAATTCAGTATTTGACACAATTACAGCTTTAGGCGGTGGCGGTGGCGCTTGGTCAACCTATGCTGGTGGGACAAGTGTCGGGTCAAATGGTGGAAGTGGGGGTGGTGCTTGCCAGTCCGCAACTCAGCCCCACGCAGGAGGAACAGCAACGCAAGGGAATTCTGGCGGCGGGACAGGTTATGGCAACAATGGCGGTAATGTAACTTCAACAGGCTCAGAGGGGGCGGGTGGAGGAGGTGCGGGAAGCGCAGGCCAAAATGCACCTGTAAGTTCAGCAGGAGGTAATGGAGGAAATGGGCAAGCAAGTTCCATCTCAGGCTCATCAGTTACTTACGGTGGAGGTGGTGGAGGCTCAAGCGACACAACTGCCGGTGGTTCTGGTGGAACTGGTGGGGGTGGACACGGTGGATTATACCCCTCAAACACAGGCATGACTGCCGGTACTGACGGATTGGGTGGCGGAGGTGGTGGTGCTTCACAAAATGCCGCAGTTGCAGGAGGTAATGGTGGTAAAGGGGTTGTTATTATTGCCTATAAAACAGATGGCAGTGACGGAGTTTCCACAAGCAGTACTGGCGGTACGATAACCACATCCGGTGCTTATACTATTCACACGTTCACGAGCAGTGGAACTTTTACGGCTGTCATGTCATCGTCAAATAATGCAATGCTTGGATTTTTTTAAAAAATAATTAATAAATGGAAAGGAGTTTGTTATGTCAGCAGGACAACCAAACTATCAGCACTTAGCTGATATAGGCAGATTGCCCAAAGATCAGCGCAACAAAATTCCAATGCTCGCCCAACTGGACAGCATGGAAGCCTTGGTCAAAGACTGGGAAGCTAAATTTAATTTAGCTTACAGTCTATTTACGTCGGAACAAAAACGGCGTTACCACATGATCCTCAAAGGCGAGGATCCGGACAAAAAAGATAAAGACGAAGAATAAAATAAATAAACTACCATGCCATTTCGCAGAATTTTAGCTAACATCAGTGATTTAATCCAGGGAGCCGACCGGCTCGTTTTGGACGCGGACGCTCCGGCCGGCCAGGGCACTTTGACCGTGCAGAATATCATCAGCGCCACTACAAATCAAATTCTGATGATTGGCGACCCGGGCAGCGAGCGTACGGAAATTATCGCTACCCACGCTTCCACGGCCCCCAGCGGCAACACTGTGACTTTAGCCGCCAATTTGGCCCAGCCGCACGCTGCCGGCACGGTAGTTTATATTATTCGCGCCAACCAGGTACATTTTTTCCAAAGCACGCTGCAAGTGGACGCCAACGTGGACGCTTCCTCGCTGGTGTCCCTTGCGGCCGCCAAAGCCATTGATCCGACTTCGATTAATAACCATTTTGACGATTCGACTTACAGCGCCGGTTATTACTATTACCGGTTTGAAGATTCGGTCAACAATGTTCAGCTCCAATATTCTTCCGGGATCCCGTGGGAAGAAAGACAGCCCCAGTGGGCGCAAAATCAGGTCGGCTATCTGCTGGAAAAAGCCCGGCGCAAAATCGGTTTTGAGTGGGGCGACAAATTTTCTAAACAGGACGCTATAGACGAAATTAACGATTGTTTTGATTATATTGACGGCGCGCAACTGCGCTGGCAGCGCCACATGGTTAATGACTACGTGCTCGGCCAACTTTCCATGGGTGATTTTGAATTTAACATGCCGGCAAATATTTACGACCCTAACAGCACGCGCAGTATTTTACAGCTTCGCATTGCCGGCCAGATTACGCCGTTATTTTATCGCGATTTAAAAGAGTTCGATAACTTAATGGAAGAAGCGGTCTTTACCACCATTCGCGTCCAGGCCAATCCTGGCGATACAACTTTACAGGTAGTTAATTCCGACAATTTCCCGATTCCCTCCGGATCCAGCTCGGGCACCGTTCACGGCTTTGCCACCAACGTTGATGACGCCATAACTTATACCGGCGTGACTGTCAGCCCAACGGCCGGCATATTAACCGGCGTGCCGACAACCGGAACCGGGGCCATTACGGTGGTTCAGCCGGTAGGAACGAAAATTTGGAATAAGCCCGAGCAGGCCGAGCCGCGCTGGTTTACTGTGATTAAAGGCAAAATTCGGATCTGGCCACTTGCCCAGGCGCAATTTGTTAATTTAGATGTTTTAATGGATTTTTATACCGTGGCCAACCGGGTGCAGTTTGAAAGCGACACGCTCGATGAGGACCGCTACGACATGGTGCAAAAATGGCTGCTCTGGAAAGCAAAATCTTATACCAGAAATAACGGCAAGGACGATTTGCAAGATTCGGATTTTCTGTTGTTCCAGGATTCGTTAAAAAATGCCATTCGATTTAAGAGGAGCCAAAAGTTTAAGTGGACGCCAAAAATTAACCAAATCCTTTACCCTGGCCGGCGCACAAGCCGCATAGACGAGGATAACTTCGCGTAAACCATGCAATTACCGCAACCATTATTATGGAGAGATTTTGAGGGAGGCAACATGCAGGCAATATCTTCGGATATTACCGGCTCTACCAATGTTGTCCAAATCACCCTGGCCGTAAAGACCTCGGTGCCTTTTTCCATGAATTTGGTTTACCAGGAAGAACTGGGCCTCGCGCTTACCCGGAAAGGCACCGCCATAGTCGGCAACCAGCTTGCGGCCAGCCAGGTCTGCCAGGGACTTTTTAATCACATCGATACGGCTTCGGCCAGCTCCAAAATGTTCGCGGCTTTCAACGGTACTATTTACGATGTCGTGGCTGGTGCTTCCAGTTCCGGAGGCTGGGACGCGACTTTGCCGATTCGTTTTGGCACGTTCCTTAATACCACCATGGCCTTAAATGGCACCAGTCAGCCCCAGGCTTATACGGCCGGTGGCTGGATTACCAGCGGCGGCAACCTGGATCTTTCCAATGTTCCGGTTGGCGCTAAAAATCCGATTGAATTTAAGTCAAGATTTTATTGCACGGTAAGCGATGTTCTTTATTTCACTACCGTGGCCGTAAATAATTCCGTGTCCTGGACAGCGGCCGGCAGCGGCAATTTGCTAATTTCCCGGGAGGACGGCGGCGGCGTGATTCAGGGACTTGCAAAAGTTCCCGGTTATTTATTGATCTTTAAGCAGCACAGCTTAAAACGCTGGGACGGTCAGTCTACTTTTCCGGAAGATTTGGTGTCATTGGGCACCCAGTCGGCCGAGAGTATTGTTTACGGCCAGAGCACGGTTTATTTCTTTTATGGCCCCAAAGGATTTTATGCCACCCAGGGGAATTTCCCGGTCAGAATTTCACGTCCGATTCAAAGAGTTGTGGACGGCATTGATCCGGCATTTTATTCCAAGATTAACGGCTGGTGCGATAATGAGCATGTTTATTGGTCCGTAGGCAATGTGACCATAGATTTCAGCGGCGGCTTTAAGGAAACCCACAATAACGTCGTGGTGCGCTATACTATAGATACCCAGCAATGGGCGGTTTTGAAATACGGCGCGCAATTCCAGCGCATGACCAAATACGTTACCGGAGGCACGATCTTAATCGTAGCCGGGGATAATAACGGGAATGTCTTACAGCTTAATACCGGCAACCAGGATTACGGCAATATCCCGATCAGCTACATTTTACAGTCGCCGGAATTTGATTTCGGCTTCCGCGACAAAGCGAAAAAAATAGACGATAAAATCGTGGTCCATACTTACAATGCCAGCGGCGGCACGCTTCAAGTTTTGGTCAATCACGGCCAGGGCGGCCGCACTTGGGAAAATGTCGGCAAGGTCGAGGGGTTTGTGTCCTGGGTAAAACCGCAAAAACCGCTGATCGGCAATGTATTTGAATTCCGGATTATCGGGACCGTGACCGGCTATCCGGTGCGGATCCGCGGCATAGATTTTTTGACTTCATCAGTGGAAATATTAGAATCAACTACTTAATTTTATGGGCGCATTAGACGAATTCACGCCGGCCAGCAATTTAACTGCTCCCGGACTAAACAGCAACCTATCCACAACCAGTGGCATAGGTACTGACGCGCCCACGCCGGCTACGACCAATAATAATACTGACGGCACTACGCCGACCAGCATTTTAGACGGCCAACTTGCTTCGGTAGTTTTTAATGGCAAGACAAAATTTAATAACACCCAAACCGGATTTATTCTTGGCCAAGATATAGACGGAAAAATTAAATTTTACCTCGGCACTTCTACCAGCTATTTTAATTTTGACGGCACTACAATTAGCGTGGCGGCCAATTTTGAAATTATTTCGCCTAGTGGAAATATTATTGCTATATTTTTAATCTCTGCCGGCACAGTCTTGGACATCGAACCGGACACAGACATCAATGGTATAACAATCATTGTAGATAATACCCACCTTTCCACGTGGAGTAGCGACGCCTTGGCCATTCAGCTCGAGCCTGGCCTAAGTTCACTTACCGGTCGCGCTATAGCAATTCAGAGCGCGTCCAGTGGTGATTCTATTTATATTTATCAAGAGCCTGGTAGTAGTGGTATGCCATTCCATATTTATCAAGCTCAAAAAACTTCCAGCCATTTTACAAAAAATATTTTGTTAAGCCAAAATAATTCCGGCGGCACTACAGTTTGGCTTTCTGACGGCACCACTCCCAATGGAAATTTAACAGGTACGGGAGGCGACGTTTGTTTGTCGGCCGACGGTGGATCTATTTACTATTGCGTTAGCGGCACTTCCTGGAACCAACTTGCTACTGGAACCAGCAATCTTAATTTTGGCGACGGCAGCGACGGGTCCGTAACCTTTGACGGATCTACCACAATTTTAGGACTGGTGCCAAGCAGCAGCACTTATACTTTAACCAGAGATATTAATTGCACTTCAATCACGGTTAATTCTGGCGTAACTATAATTACCAATGGCTATCGAATTTTTGCGAATGTAGGTTTGACCAACACGGCCGGAAATATTATCAGAAATGGAAATAATGGAGGCGCCGGCGGTAATGGTGGCAATGCCAGTGGAAACGATACAGTAGGCTCTGCCGGATCTGCTGGCTCTGCTGGTGCGGCTTTAGCCAGCGGCAGTATTTATGGCAGTTTAGCCGGAGGAGCTGGCCAAGCTGGTAATCCTGGGTCATTTTTCCCTAACTCTGTTGTCGGAGCTGGCGGCAGCGGAAGCAATGCAACAAATTCACTTTTGGCAGGAAGCGCCGGATCGGCCGGTGGTGACGGTGGGTACGGATTTTCTACCGGCGGTGGTAGCGCACATGGCGCTGGCGGCACAGGTGGCACTGTTACCCAGGCTACCGGGGTAGATCCGCACTGGTTACCCTCTTTTATAACTTTATCAAATAGTACAGGACTTTTAACGACAACCGGATCTAGCGGCGGCGGCGGTGGCGGTGGACAGGGCGGTAATCCGAACAATGGCACTCACGGCGCGTCAGGTGGAGGCGGCGGCGGCGGCGGCGCAGGCGGCAACGGCGGCATAGTCTGTATTTTTGCCAAAAGCATTACCAACACGGGTACGATTTCAGCGAACGGTGGAACCGGCGGCAATGGGGGAAACGGTGGTCTTGCCTCGGGAGGCTCGAGTTTTAACTGGAACGGCGGCGGCGGCGGCGGCGGCGCAGGTGGAACCGGCGGTTTAGTTTTACTGGTTTATTCTTCATTGACAAATAGTGGTACAATTAGTGCAAATGGCGGCAGCGCCGGAACCGGAGGCACCGGGGGCGCGTCGGGCTTTACCGGGGACGCCGGAGTTAACGGAACAGCCGGCGGTAACGGAGCAGTTTTAGAACTACAAATTTAAAATTAAAATAAAATTATGGCTGTCCAATATAGTGACCTCATAAATAAAAACGGCACAATCTACAACACCAAGACCGGAAAGGGATATTCTACCCCAGCTCAACTGGCACAGGATTTAGGCGTGTCGGCAAGCGCTATTAACTGGTCGCAAATCCAGCAAAATAATAGCTATGTTCCGGGCATGAGTTTTGGTGGCGCGCCGGCAGCTCAAACTCCTGCTCCTACCCAGCCGGCTTCGTCTTCTTCTTCCAGTTCCAGCAGTTCTAGTAGTTCTGATTCGAATAACCCTCCTCCTGGTTTGCAAATGCCCTCGGGCTATCCGGCTTCCACGCCACCTGCACATACCGGTTCGGATTCCACACCTCCTCCCCCCAGTAATCCTGCCGCTACTCCAACCGGTACCGATTTTGTT
>JAGWQI010000064.1 GCA_028870105.1 Patescibacteria group bacterium | reverse complement strand
GATGCCGTAAGTGCGGTTCGTGGCCGCGGTGTTGCCACAGTCAAATCGGCTTTGCGTTTAAAACGCGTGAGTTTTAGGCAATTTGGCGATAATATGGCCACGATTGGTTACGTGTCTTAGAGTTGTATTAAAATCCGCCCCAAATTTTTTGGGGCGGATTTTTTTGAAGTTTACGCTTAAAGCTCATTCCTTTCACGCTTGCGAAGTATTTTGCGCGAGCAATTGGAGTATGCGCGCGTTAACCTTAGGGATAAGCACTGAGTCGATTTGATGAATAACCCCATCTGAGCAGGAAATGTCGGCTTTTGTTAGGGCGGCCTCGTCTAGGTTAATTTCCACGTCCTCCGAGGTGTTTACCGTAATCGGCGCTCCCAGCGCCGTTTTTAGATAGCGGCGATGAAGCAGGTCCGACAAGTAAACTTTTCCGGGCACCAGGTGGTAAGCCAAAATAATGACTAGCCTACGTTTATCCCGCAAGAGCTCACGGTAATTTTTTCCGCCCAGTTTGCGCCAAGCTTGATCGGTTGGCAGTAAGACCGTCCAGTCTTTGCGATTTTTTAATTGACTCACTAACCCGGTAGCCAACAGGGCTTGCAAAAAAATTTTCACGTGTGGCAGTTGCGATAAATTGTCAAGAAGAATCTTCATTATTTTTTTATAGAAAGATTATTTTTTTGGCTCAGCTATTATACTCTTTTTTCCATCCGAGGTCGAGGCTAAAAGTTGATAACTGGTTTATAACTGGTGTATAAAAAAACCGGACGAGCCGGATAAGGGATAGAATATAAAACTCCGCGAATTTATGGGTTAAATCCGAAAGTATTTTTTTAGGCCGTTAAATTTTGGCTTAGGCTCGCACAAAAACTTTGTCATTTTCGTGAATTTTTTGGCCAATTTTGATGTTAACTAATTCTCCCGGCAAGCCAAATTGGATTTTGTGATTTGCCAGTTCCATCTGTTCGACGACTTCCAGACAATCGTCCCGCGGACCCTTAATGTGGATCTGTTGGCCGACGCCCAAAGTGTCAATTAATTCCAGCACGGCCATGCCTGAATTATCGTAGTAGCGGCAAATAGTGCCGACTAGTCGTTCTTGGGACATATTCCTCACCCCCTTCCTATATTATCATACTACTATGTCCTGAATCTGTGAAGGCAAAAAATGCCGTTTGAGTTAAAATATCCTGAAAACACGGACTATGGTGGTTCGTAAAAAGACGCTGAGGATTTAAGGCCGGCGCGACTAAGCAACTGCAAAGACTCGATCATTTTCGTGAAGCTTTTCGTCTACACGAATACCTACAGATTCGCCAGCCTTGGCGGATTGGATATCCTGGTGGTCGATTTGCATTTGAGATACGACCTGATGGCAGTCGTCTGTCGCGCCTTTAAAGTGCAGAGTTTGGCCGACAATCAAAGTGTCGGTCAAATCTAAAATCGCAACATGAATGTGGTCGTAATAATGCGAAACCCGGCCAATGAGCTTTTCTTCCGGCATAGATCTTCACCTCCTTCCGTATTAATTATAGTCCTGTCTTATTTAAAGTTAAAGACCTATTCGCCGGGACGCTGCACTAAAGTGCAAAAAGCGCTCCGGACAAAGGCCTGGTGGCACAAGATCCGGCGTACGTATGGCTAGCAGGTCAAAAATACTATCGCTGTCTGCCAAAGTTCAGCCCTTTGCCTTAATAAAGCAAAAAACCGCCCCTTTGGGAGCGGTTTTTTGTGAATCGGTGTGTAATGCCGGATTAGTTGATTTCCCCACCAGTTTGATAGTCCTTTAAGTCGGCAGTTATGGCGTTGCTGGTTTTATAGCCGTCTGTCTGGAGGGTTTGAGAGGCTTTAAATGGCAATTTTTCGCCGTCGGAAATTAGATAATATGACCCGGCAAAGGACACCAGGGTCCCATCGCGGAATTTGACCAGCGGCCCAACGGGCAGCGCTAAATCCGCGGAATTGGCTTTAACCAATCGCTTTAAGCTAAAGCCGTAAGTGTTAAACACTACCATTGACTGGAAACCTTCGCGCTGTCCGTTCATAACCCACCAAATGGTTCGACCATCCAATACCAGCGAGCCGTCAGGATGCGGCTGGCCGGCGGCTGAAATTACCGGGCCGGATGGATAATCGCTCAAATTAATTTTGGGCAGATTCGTAAAGGAGTAGCCTAAAGCTTTAAAGACTTGGGCTGAAACAAACCCGCGTTTGGTCCCGTTGTCGCCGATCATATAGACCGTTTTGTTGTCGCTTGCATCAATCGCCAAAGTTCCGGCTGCGGCTTTGCGCGTCCCTGCCGAGGCGATTGGCAGTGTTTTATCCGCGGCGCTGGCCGCAACCAGTTGGCCAAAGTTGTAGCCGTACGAGGCAAACTCGCTCGAATTCCGGAAACCTTCCAGTTCGCCGTCTGCAATTAAGTAGACAGTATGGCCAATAAGAATCAGCGTACCGTTGGGGTGGGTGCCGGCCGGCGGCGCGACTTTTGTCGACTCTGGCGTCTGGGCGGCTGTGCCGGAATTTACCAAAATAATATTTGCGGAAATGGTTTGAGATACGTTCGCGGAAGCGTCCTTAAATTTGGCGTAAACCGTTTTGCTTCCGTCGCCAGGCAGCAGGTTCCACCCGGTCGAAGTGGCGAAATCCTGCCACTGCTCGCCTAGAAAGTCCGCGGTATTGGCTAGCATCATTTGGGTGGCGCCGGTGGCCGCCAAGGTTAAGGTTACGCTTAGCTGGCCGGTGCTGGTGGCGGAGTTGTTGATGGACAGGCTAAGGTTGGTTGGTCCCGGAGTCGGGCTGACTGATGGTCCCCCGCCCCCAATACCGCCGCCCCCGCCGCCTCCGCCAGAGGCAGTGGTGGTTACTGCCAGTTCGCTGCTGTAGACTGAGGAGCCGTTGCTATTGACCGCCGTGACCACGTAATAGTAAGTTGTACCCGCGCTCAGGCCGCTGTCGGCGTAGGAGGCCGTGGTGGTGGTGGCCAGTAAGCTGTAGCCGCTGCCGGAAGTGGCGCTGCGGTAGACGCCGTAGTATGTGGTATTGGCTGTGGTATTCCAGGAAACGGTAGCCGCGTTCGTGCTGATTCCCGAGGAGGTCAGGCCTTGGGGAGCGTTTGGCACGGCGGGCAAAATCGGGCCGTAATCGGTAAAGTGATCAACTTGCGCCGTGATGATATGGTGAACCGTATCCACAGTCGCCGCTACAGGCTCCCATTGTCCTGTGGTGTTATCCTTATAACCGAGTTGCAAGCTGCTTTCATTAAAGCCTGGCGGTAAGTCGCTGGGGCTGTACGTTAAGGCCAGTGTAACTTTGGAATTTAAGCTGGAAACCGTCTGGTTGCTGCTGTTGGTAGCGGTAATTGTTTCCACGTCGCTGGCCAACGGGGTGGCGTTGGAGCTGCTGACCGCAGTTGAAGCTTTGCTGACCGAAACCGAAACCGTGCTGGAGTCGGTACCCAGGGCGTTAGCCGGGATGCTTAAGTTTAGTCTGCTGCCGTCGTTAACCACGCCGCCGGTTTCGCCGGTCACGCCCGTGACTTGGGCGGTTGGTGCGGTACAGCCTGAGTTGGTGCTTAGGGTAATGTTTTTTCCGGTATCGCCGGCGTTGGCCGCCAGGCCGCTGTTGCGCAAGTAGCACGGGCCGTCGGCGTAAATGGTCCAGCTGCTGCCGTTGTCGACATTTAAAGTATAGTTCCCGGCCGCGTCGGTGGGGGTGCCGGTCATCGTACTGCCGCCGCTCTTTTGGGCCGAGACCCAAGCGCCATTGATGCCGGTGGTGCCGTCCGAAGTAATTTTACCGGTAATAGTAGCTCCTGCCGCGGCTAAGGTGATATTGGCCACAGTGCTGCTCGATACGGCTACGTTGCTGTCGGCCGTAATGTAACCAAGTTTGCTGACTCCGACAGTATAGGTTGTCGCGTCCGGAACGCTGATGGAATAATTGCCGCTATTGTCGGTCAAGGTGGAATAAAAATTGCCTGCGCCCGGCTTGCTGACCCAAACCTCGGCGTTGGCAATCCCCCCGCCGCTGCTAACCGTGCCGCTCAGAGTGACCAAGGAAGCCACGCTGGCCACATTGTAAGTTTTCGAGGTGGTAGTGTTTGCGGTAATGGTCACGCTGTCGCCGCCAGCCGGGGTAATTTCGCCGGTTCCCGGTGACATGACGTGCAGGGTGTAGCTGCCGGCCGGCAGCGGAATAGACACGGTCGCGTTGCCGCCGCTAATGGTCCAAGTGTTACTGACGTTGCCGTGGCCGTTACTGTTAAAAGCGCCGGCCGATAAATTGCTAACACTAGCCCCGCCGGTGACCGTAACGTGCAAAGTGCCGCCGCCGAGCAAGGACCAGTTAATGCCGCTGGCGTTGCCGCTGCTGACATCAACCGCTTGGGTGTCTAAGTTGCCTGTGGCCTGCGACCAGCCGGTAACATTGTAGGTACCTGGCGGCACGCGCAAAGTGTAGGTGCCGTCGGAGTTGGTAGTTGCGTTGTTGCCTCCGGCGGTTGAGCCGGTGCCAAAAGCGCCAATCTGCACCCCGCCAATTCCGGTGCCGCCTTGGGTGACTGTGCCGCTAATCGTGCTTAGTCCGGCAGTGTTGATGGTAAAGGTTACCGAAGGGTTTGAGGAATTCGTGACTACTATGCCTGTTTGCGCTGTAAGCGGTCCGGAAGTCGGATTAAAGCCGCTAACCGAGTAGGTTCCGGCGGGAACGTAAATTTTGGCTGTGCCGTTTGTGCCTGTTTGAGCTTGACCAAAGCCGCCACTGGAGCTTTGGGCAAACACTGGCGCGCCATTAATTAAATTATTGGCGCTGTCGCGTACCGTTACGTTAATGTAGCTTGTGGGCGCTGAGACGTAAACTGTCTGGCTGGTGTTGCCCGAAATAGCCAGCGGCACGGATTGTTGCTGGCCGACTCCTTGGCGCATAATGTCGACAGTAATGGCGCCGCTCGGTACGGTAAACTGGTAATTATTGCCGCTGTTGGCGCTGCAGATGGTTTCCAGATCGGGCATAAACAGACCGCCGCCGGTGCGCTTAACGCCAACACAAGTATTGTTAGTGATAGTTGAGCCATCAGCCGCGTTTTTTAAAGTCAAAGTCAGAATGTTGCTGGCGGCGGTGTAGGCTTGGGCGGCAATGGTGGTGGTGCCGGTGCCCGGGTCGAATGTGTCAGGGATGGTGGGCGGCCAATAGACCGTGCCGCCGTTGGTTAGCGTCGCGCCCATCAGATTAAATTTCCAGGTGGAACCAGACAAAGCCGGGACTCGGAAATAACCGGCGCCGGTGCCGTCTAGCCCCTGGGTGGTGTAAGCGGTACTGGTGTAGACGGGGGAAAATGTTTGGTATTTTCCGTTAAAAGCTTCCACGGTTACGCCGGTGGCGTTAGCTACGCCGCCGGTAATACTGCCGGTGACCACGGAGTCCGGTTGGCCAAAGGTTAAGGAGACGTTGTAACTGCCGCCGCCGATGGCGGAGATGTTGGCAAAACCGGGCTGCAAAAAGCTGTTAAAGAAGTTGGCATTAGCCCCGCCAGCCGGCATAACGCCCATCATATAGTTACAGTCCAGCAGGTGCGAAAAAGTGACGGTTGACGAAGCGCTGAGGTAACGGAAGCCGACAAAAAATTGTTTATCCGGACAGCCGGCACCGATTTGCACCTGGTTTAGATCGCCACCGGTCAAGAGCACCGGATTGCCGCCGGACAGTTTGTAGACGGTAATATTAATGGTGTTGGTGCCGCCAATATCTACCACGCCAATAGGCTGGGGTAAGTTGTTGTAATGGCTGGAATCGTCCTGCGGATTGACTGAGCCGTCAATTTCCCCGCTGTTGGCATTGGTCGTGTAAATGAAGATTGGCTGGTAAACGCCGAGCGCGGGATTGGTCAGGCCTTGAACTGCCACGGTAATCACGTCGTCTGGATTGGTGGCCGCGTTGCTGGTGGTCAAGATAATTTGATTTAGGCCGTTGCCAGATAAGGTAGCTAGCGAGCCGGTGGCAATTTGGGGCGCGCCCGCGCCCGCGCCATTTATGTCTGCCTGCAGCGCGGTCGTCGTGGCGCCAGCCAGGCTGAACCCGGATGGAAAATTTAAGACAATGTGTCCGCCAATCGGGATGGTTGACGTGGCGGTAAAAGAAAACGTGTAGGTTACGTTAGTCGTCCCCGCGCCATAGTCGCTGGGTAGAACGCTGAAATTGGCATCCGAAATCATTGGTCCGCCCTTGCGCGTCAGGCTGGAAGTGGCGCTGCCCGTATCTTTGAGGGTTTGCAGGCTGCCGGCCGGTGTACTGCTGCTTGTCGGCGTGCCGGTTTGCATTTGCCAGCTCAAACTGCCTAAATTGGACAAGGCAGATAAAGGATTGCCGACGCTGCCGACTCTTATGTTAAAGGGCGTACTGCTCGGCACGCTGCTGGCTAGAGTAAAGGCTAAAGTTAAGTTGCCGCTGCCGCCAATGACAATGTTCGGCATTAACGCGATGCTGGAAGTGGCGGCTATGGTGGAACTGGCAAAGTTAAACGCCGCTCCCTGGTAGTTTTGGGGGTTAGGCATGGAAATTTGCACTACATCCCCTACCGCCAACGGCGTAGCATTGGTCATGCTAAAGGTCCAGCTGGCATTTTGTTCTCCAACGAAATTATCGGTGCCGGCTGAAACTGGGGAAACTGACACGCCGCTTAAGCTGCC
>JAGWQI010000063.1 GCA_028870105.1 Patescibacteria group bacterium | reverse complement strand
AACACCGCGGCCACGAACCGCACTTACGGCATCGTCCCCGCCAACAATAATCGGAGCGTGAATTACGTAAACTTTGTCAATTAACCCTAAATCGGCGAAACGGCCGATCACGGTACCGCCGCCCTCCACCAGTAAGCTGACCACCTGGCGCCCGGCCAAGGCCGCAAGCAGCTTGGGCAAGGGAACCGTTTGTCCGGAAAACCGCAAAACCTCGATTCCGCGCTCGCTGAATTCCGCAATTTTTTTTGCCGGCGCCGACTCACCCACGGCCACCAACGCGTTGCGGTCACGGAACACTTGCGCGTCCGGCGGGACCCGCAGGCGAGCGTCTAAAATTACCCGAAGCGGATCGCGCGCGCCTCGGACGCGCACTCCCAAATGTGGGTTATCGTGGATTACGGTACTTGCACCAACCAGAACCGCCTGATAATATCCGCGAAGGGAGCGGGCAAACTTCCGCGCCGCCTCGCAAGAGATCCATTTTGAGTCATTAGTCCGTGTCGCAATCTTGCCGTCTAAGCTGGCGGCAAATTTAACGGCGACAAACGGCCGGCGGTGCGTTTGAAAATGCATAAAGGTTTCATTCAGCTCGCGCGCCTCCTTACTCAATAAACCCACAAAAACCTTTACGCCCGCCGCCCGCAACTGCTTTACGCCAGCCCCGGCTACTTTCGGATTAGGGTCTAGCGTGCAACAAACCACCCGCTTAATGCCCGCGCGGATAATCGCGTCGGTACATGGCGGGGTTTTGCCAAAAAACGAGTGCGGTTCGAGGCTAACGTACATCGTCGCGCCGGTTGCGGCGGCCTTGGCCTGGCGCAGCGCCATAATCTCAGCATGCGGACCGCCAAACTTTTTATAATACCCTTGCCCAACAATTTTGCCGTCCTTCACAATCACCGCGCCAACCAACGGATTCGGACTAGCCCAACCCCCGGCTTGCTTAGCCAAAGCTAAAGCCTGAGCCAGAAATTTTTTATCAGCTTCAGCGGATGCCATCTTTTTTTAATTTAACCAAAATTTTTTCATCCTGCTCATGGGCGCGCTCGTTATCTTCCACATCCAGCAAATGTCCGGCCTTAACTTGTTTAACATGAAGATACGACCGATTATAACGGTTGGCCGGCATGATTAAAGGCACGCGGGAGACAACCTTAATCCCGTTATTTTCCAGCCCCTGGATTTTGCGCGGGTTATTGGTCAGTAAATTAACAGACTTAATCTTCAACGAATACAGCATATGCGCCGCGATGTCGTATTCGCGCTCATCGCCGGAAAACCCAAGCTTATGGTCGGCCTGGATAGTATCAAACCCCTGGTCTTGTAAAGCGTAAGCCTTAATCTTATTTGCCAGGCCAATGCCGCGGCCTTCCTGGCGCAAATAAAGCAACACTCCGTAACGTTTTTTACTCAAAATTTCCAGCGCCGTGATTAGTTGGTCGCGGCAATCGCAGCGCAGCGAACCCAAAGCGTCGCCGGTCAGGCACTCAGAATGCAGGCGGGCGTAAACGTTTGCCTTATTTAATACATCGCCTTTCACAACGGCTAAATGATCTTTCTGATCTTTGTTATTGGAAAACGACACGATTTGAAACTTGCCAAAACGCGTGGGCAATTGAGCCACAGCCGCAATCTTAACGCAAACGCCGTGCAGCGCCGCAGGCGGACACCTGTGCGCCTGGTTTTCCTTAAGCAACCGCTGAATTTGGGACTTGCTGATTTGGGACATTGGTTTGAATAACTGACGGTCTAGATATTGATTATAGCAGATTTAAGTTTTTTTGGCCGCCAAAACGTGTTATAATACGGTCATGTTCCGCAACCGCCGAGCCGTAAACAAAATTTTCTTAATAATGTCTATTATCGTGGCCGCGGCCACTATTTTAGCGCTATTTGCCGCAGCTTTTATCAATAATAACTAATGTTCAATTTAAATTTACGACCAAACGAACGCCTGCAAAAAATCGTCCGGCAAACCGAAATGGTTTTGGCCCCGATAGTTTTTGAGGTTTTGGTGCTAATTTACTTTCCATTTTACTTGCTCTGGCGCTATGAACTGTTCACCGAGTTTGACCGCTGGTTTTTAGCCTGGTCGCTGGCTGTGTTTCTTTACGGCGTTTACCATTATTTGCTTTGGCTGGCGAACTGCAACGTGATTACCGACCAACGCGTCATTTCTATCCGCTACCAAACCCTTTTTAAAAAACAAGTACTGGAATGCCCGCTGCAGCGGATAGTCAACGTTAGCTATAAAACTTCGGGCGTGCTGTCATCGCTTATGGATTTTGGCGACGTGGAAATTCAAATTTTAGGCGTGAGCCAGCCGCTGCTTTTGCGCCGCCTGAGCCATCCGGCTAAACAAAAAGAATTTTTATGGCAACTTCATTCCGCCGGACAATAGCCCGGCGTCTAACCACGCCATGCTTAAGCGCATCAATTTTACATCCAAATTCGCGTTGACGCTGCTGGCGGCAGGCGCTTTGGTAATGGGCGGGTGGCGCTACCAGCAATACAAAAACCAACGCGCGGTACTGGCCGAAGAAAACAGCATCAAAACCCAAATCGCGTCGCTAGAACAAAAAAACCAGCAACTCAGCGATTCGCTAACTTTTTTAAACTCCAGCAGCTTTAAGGACCAAGTTGCCCGTGGACAGCTAAACTTGAAAAAACAAGGAGAAATTGTGTTCGGCTTCACTTCGGCCGCCAATCCCCAGCCGAATGCGCCGAGCCAACCCGACAAACCTAATTACGAAAAATGGCTGCAGTATTTTTTTGACAAATAATGTCCATAAAATCCAAAACGCTTTTGAAATGGCTATCTGGCACGGCCTTAGTGATACTGTTACTGGCCGCCGCCTGCTGGCTGTGGCTGTCCAGCGGCCAATTAACTTTCGCCAAACAGCGGGTTTTCAGCGTCCTACCGTTTCCCGCCGCGCTTGTAAACGGCCGGCCACTGTCTATGAGCAAATTTCTGTTTCGCTACCGCTTGGCGCAAGCAACTTTAAAAACTTCAGAACAAAACATCAACGACACGCAGCTCAAGCAGCAGACCCTATCACGCGTCATCACCGAGGCGCAACTTAAGCAAATTGCGTCCGGTCTCGGCGTTTTGGCCGGATCCGGGCAGATCGACTTGGAGTATCGGCGCCGCGGAGCTGACCCAAAACAACTAGCAACTTACGGGCTAACTGAGGCGGAGTTTAAATCCGAAGTTATCGCGCCATACGTTACCGCCAACAACCTGCTGATTTGGTTTTACGGGCAAAAAAACTTAAACAACCAGACTTATCAAACAGCCGACAAAATTTTAACCCAACTGCGCTCCGGCGGAGATTTCGCCCAGCTAGCAAAAACCTACAGCCAAGACCAACGCACGGCGCTACTGGGAGGGGATAGCGGTTTTATTAGTCCGCAAGACTTGCTGCCCGAGGTATCTGACGCCGCGGCGCAAATGCAACCCGGCGATTTTAATCTCGTCCCAACCCGCTTTGGCCTGCAAATTTTGTGGCTGCAAAGCCGGGACAACCAAGGCCCTCAGTACGAACCCCGCCTGCATCTCCGGCAAATCCTGCTTGGCGGCAGCGATTTTAACCAGTGGTATACAGAAAAAACAAAAGGTGCTACAATAATTAAAATTGTCTCGCTTTAAATCAAAGCTGCTTCATATTATTTAGGCTAGACTGAAACAAAAATGCAAGCGGAAATAGTCGATTACATCAAACAAGCCCACGAACACGGACTGGCTGATGGCGAAATCAAACAAAATTTGCTCGATGTCGGCTGGGAGGCCGGCGAGGTCGAGGATAGTTTTGCCTACGTCAAAGTCGACGGCGGGAAAGGGCCGGCTTTCCCCGGCCCATTGCCAATTCAAGTAACACCTTTACGCCAACAACAAGACAACCGCGCTGAGCCAACCGGCCCCAAGCCGCTGGGACTGCAGCCGACAAAACTTTCCGTCCAAACTCTATCCAACCACGGCCTGCTCAGCGACCAGCATTTTATTGGCCAGCCCCTCGTTAAATCCGAAACGCCGATCACCGAATCCGGTACGGCCAAAAAAAAGCACCCATTTATAATCACCATGACGCTGGTGCTGCTTTTGTTGGCCACAGCGGCCACGGTTTATGCCGTAATGCTTAACCCAGAGAAAGTTTGGCAAAAATTCTTAACCAGTGCGCAATCGGGCAATTACAATAGTGATATTTCCCTAAAGCTTACGACCCAAAACGCTTCATCCGGTTCGGAAACCTTGACTATTCAAAGTCAAGGCAGCACCCAGGAGCCGGATTTTTCACAAACACTAAAATTTAATTACGCCACCAGCGGTCCCGACCAAACCCGAACCACCCAGTTAATAGTTAAAAACCAAATCCTGTACTTTGAAGCCGGCTCGATTCCGGAATTTAAATCCTCGCTCGGGGCGGATAAAACTTGGGTAAAATTTGATTTTCAAAAATTTGCCCAACTAGCCTCATCTTCGCCCGCCGGCAAGGTCAGCGACTGGCCGGAGCAGCTGCGGCAAATTTGGAACCCGGCCAAGCTCGCGTTCGGCTCAAAACTGCTTGGCCTAGAAAAAATTAACGGGACTTTTACGGCGCACGTGCAACTTAGCCTCAACAGAGCGGAACTAAAAAACGCCATTGCTCAAACTTTCAATCTCGGCGCCACAATCGGCCAAAGCAACGACACTGAACAAGCCAAACAGGACATGCTGAATTATATCGACAAAATCGCTATTAACAAATTCGAGGCTTGGATCGGACTGTTAGATTCGCGGCTCTACCGGCTGCGGTTTGACGCCCTGTTGCCGGATGTTCCGAAAAATTTTTCCAGGGACGTTAGTATGAACCCTTTCAGCGGCCAAATTGTTGAGGCAGCGGACCAAACCCGTTACCAAGACGCCAAGAACATTCGCCGCGCTTTAGAACTATACTATAATGACCACGGCGGCTACCCAGCCGCCCAAAACGGCGTACCTACGGATTTAATGCCGAACTACCTCAGCACTTTTCCACGCGCGCCGGAACCCGCCAGCGGGCCGTGCAGTGAATATTACAACACTTACTGGTATTCTACCTCCGGCCAACCGCACGACAATAACGGCAAGCAGGTTTATCCGAATTACCAAATGACTTTCTGCCTTGGCCAGGGCAGCAACGACTACCAAGCCGGCATTGGACAGGTTACTCCCGCGGGCATCGAAACCGGGCTGCCTTGCAACGACAAGCCCGAGAACTGCCAAGCCGCCGACGCCCAAGCGCAGTCAGACCAAAACACCAAACTCAACCTGCAAGCCTCGCTCAGAGCCGACTTTTCCGATTACGGCATGGCCACGCCAATCATCGAACCGCAAAACGCATTTGATATTCTCAGCACGCTGGAAGACCAACTAAATTCCACGACCACATCACCGGCCGTCAACTACTAATTAAGTTTCGCTGGTAGCCAACTAACTAGACTTTTTTAAATCCCGATTTTCCGCTATAATCTAGCTATGAAAATCGGGATTTTTGATTCCGGCCTTGGCGGGCTCGTGATCGCCAAAGCCATTTTTAAAAAACTGCCGCGATACGATTACGTGTATCTGGGCGACACTCAATACCTGCCTTACGGTAACCGCTCTGCGGCCGAAGTTTATCGGCTCACGCGCGCGGCCGTGGAATTTTTATTTGCCCAGGACTGCCAGCTGATTATTATTGCCTGCAACACGGCCTCAGCCCTGGCCTTGCGAAAAATTCAGCGCGAATACTTACCCAAACACTACCCGGGCAGGCGAGTGCTGGGGGTGGTCATCCCAACCCTGGAAGCGGTAACGTCAGACAAGGCAAACAGCGGGGAGCTGCTGGTATTAGCCACGGCCGCAACCGTAAAGTCTCACATTTACCGCAAAGAGCTGCAAAAACTCAAGCCGCAAGTACGAATCATTGAACGAGCCGCGCCAAAACTAGTGCCGCTAATAGAAAACAACCAGCTGTCAAAAGCCGAGCAGCCGTTAAGGATGTATTTAGACCTATTGCCAGAACATAAAATTTATGCTATAATATTAGGCTGTACACATTACCCTCTTCTGAAAGACAAAATTAGCCAAATAGCTGGAAAACATGTTAAAATTGTATCGCAGACCGATATAATCCCTTTCAAATTGGCTGATTATTTAAGCCGCCATAAAGGGATCCGCCTAAAGCTTAGTCGTGGCAGGCAGCGGCAATTTTTTGTGACCAAATCCAGCCATCACTTTAGCGCAGTCGCAAAAAGGCTGTTTGGGGAAAAAATTAAATTTAACGTCGTTAAATACTAATAACCTACCGGTTCGCCCGCCTACTTATGGATTTGCCGAGATAGCTCAATTGGCAGAGCAGCGGTATCGTAAACCGCAGGTTGGAGGTTCGATTCCTCTTCTCGGCTCCATGAGCGGACGGGTAAAGTGAGCCATCGGTTATTTTTTCCGCCTAATAAGAAACTCAAAAAACCGGCACAGACAACGGGCATCCCTAGCTTAAAATCACTATTTTGTCAACAGCGACCAAAACCGGCAGCCTTGACAAAACCGGCCATTGCCGGGAAAATTAATAGGTCCAAAATGGACGAACCTCAAAAATCGGAAAATAAGGAACTTAAAGCCAAAAAGGCCGCCATGTGGTATCGGCTAGTTGATTTTGGCCTGGAGTTTGCAGTTTATATCGCGCTACCCTTGATAATTTTT
>JAGWQI010000062.1 GCA_028870105.1 Patescibacteria group bacterium | reverse complement strand
GGCTCTGCCTCTCGTGCAGGCCTTGCCCGGAGACACTGTTACAGTCGACGGCAGCGCGTTGATCATCGACAACAGGCTGCCCTCGTTCACGCTGCTGATTAGCGGCCGGCAAGTCGCTTACGGCGCCACCAGCTCGGGAAAAATCACCATCGACATTCCCAGCTACGCCGCGCCCGGCAACTACACCGGCACGTTTGATGTCGCCGGGGTCAAGATCTCGCAGCCCATCCAGGTGCAAACCCCGGGCCAAGCCGCGCCGGTCATTACCTCAGTGCTCAACGGCGCCACGTTCCAAGGCAGCTCCTTGGCGCCGCGGGAACACATTAGCATCTTCTTGAGCAAGGCTGCCACCGGCAGCCCGGCCTCACTGACCAGCTACCCAACGTACGAGCTCGGCGGCATGTCCGCCCAGCTCGACGGAACTCCCATGCCGCTGATCTACAACAGCGGCAGCGGGCAGATTAACGCCATTTTGCCTAAGTCGGCAGCGGGCAAGAGCGAAGGCAACGTGACTGTCAGTATTAAATATACTGGCGGTACAGCCACCTCCCAGCCCTTTAAGGTTAACCTCGGACCGGTGGACGACAGTTTCTTCCAGTTCCCCGACGCCGATGGCAAGACCTTGCCGATACTGACGCACGCCAATGGCGCGCTGGTCTCCAAGGCCAGCCCCGCCAGCGTCGGCGAAACCCTGGTGGGTTACGGAACCGGCTGCGCGCCCAGCCCCGCAAGCCTGCCCGACGACGGTCAGCTCAACCCCGCCTCTATTCCCTCGGCCGTCACGCCATCACTTCTAGTTGGCGGCCAAGCGGCCCAGGTCACTTACGCGGGTCTGGTGCAGGGCTTTGTGGGCCTGTGCCAGTACAATTTTGTCATACCGGCTTCGGCCGGGAGTGGTGACATTAGTATGCAGTTCGCAGGAACTGCCTACCTTTACACTTTGCGGGCAAAGTAGTGCCCAAAGGAGTGCCTTGCGGCGGTAAAGTCCTCACCGGGATTTTACCGCCGCGTTTTTTTATTATAAAAATTTTAAATCCCTAAAATTGATAGACGAAAAAAGACCACCTGAATCCCTCTGAGGTAGAGGGGGTGGTCTTTTTAGGTTTACTCGGGCGCGAAAGCGATGTCGCGCCCGAGGCTTGGGATTCACGGCGCACCTCACTTAGAGGCGGCCGCAAAGCCGTTGGACATTTCGCGAGCGGGGTCGTTCGGGTCGTAGACGATCCCATTGGCGGTCATGCCGCCGCCGTCGGCGGTAATGCTGGCGTACACCGGGTACGCAGCGGAAAGCGAGTTCGGCGGCAACTGAACCTGGACCCACGGGAGGTCCAAGCCGCCGCCGCGGATGGCGGGCTGGTTGACGAATGCCGAACTGTCAGCGGGGCTAACAAAGTCAAAGCTCACGGGGACAACCTCTGTCCGGTCCGGACGGACCTGATAGAGATAGCCTCGAGCACTGTGACTCATCAGCGCTCGGAAGTACATGGTCCCGCCAATGACAATCGAGGCGGATCTCATGTACGGCCGCCGGCCGTCACCGTTGAACTGCTTGCCGCAGTTCCCGACGCAGACGGTCTGCGGCCGGGCCGCGCCGGCACCGGCGACATCGAAGTAAATCGACTCGAGGAAGCCGGCACCATCGGTCGACGTTACCGCGTAGTGCCCGGCGGGCAGCCCAGCATACGACACCATTTTGGTGCGCGTCTGCCGCCCATCCAGAAGCAGACTGGTTTCGTCGTAACGGACGAAGTCCCAGTCACCTTTTTCGGGATTCCAGACGTCGAGCCGGTAATTGATGCCGAGCTCAATGCCGGAGCTGCCGATGTGCTCGTTCTGGCAATTGCCGTTGCCAGAAGGAATACCGAACACGGCGACGCTCTCGCCAGGATTGAACAAATTGCGGTCAACCTGGGAGACGAAGCACGGCAGAGCGTTGGCACTCTGCCCGAAAACGGGAGCCGCGCAAAGCAGCGCGACGACCGCAAAAGCGAAGAAAAAACGGTTGTTCATAGTTACCTCCGCCCAAAGCGGCCGTCTCCGATGAATTGAACGACGGATACTCTGAGCGAGCTGGGCACAGTTAAATCTGCCCAAATCGCTCAGAGTATTTCGCGAAATGCGCCTCCTTGTTGCTGTTAATTTGCCGCGCTTTATGAGCGCATAAGAGGAAATCAAAAAATGCTCATTTCGGCACTTTTTGGCTTGCCTGTCATGAGTTCGAATTTGCTACTTTTGTTCGTAAAACATCGAACAAAGTTATTATAACAAACAAAAAACAGCATGACCATACATTATACACCTTTTTCTGTATTTTGTCAAGCCTACTTAATATCAAAATCGCTTATAAACAAAAGAGAATATTTAAAACCCACCCATTAAAACTACTTGGGTGGGTCTTACTAATTATAAAACTACGGCTGGTAACTGACGTTTATTGACACGTTACCCTGCTTGTCTTTATTAATTAAGATTGAAAGCAGGGAATCGGCTTTATTAGCATCTATGCTGGCGCTGTTCGTATCAGCCTTATTGGCGGTTATGCTCCAGCCGCCCTGGATTAGATAATTCTTAAACAACGTACTATTGTCCGCCAAAGTTTTAACGCTAGCATAAACCACGTTAACCAAAGTTTTGCCCGTGCCGGCGTCGGTAAACTCCTTGCTTTGGCTAATCTGGGAGCCAGTTTCCCATGGCCAATCCGCGGGCAGTGCGGTTTTTGCCTGCTCAATTGTTAAATCTTTACGTGTGACTGGCCGCGGCGGAGGTTCTGGATTTTGTTTTGCTTGTGTTTGTGGCTGAGGTTGCGGCGCCGTGGATTTCTTAGATTTTTTGACGGCCGCAACCACCAAGGCTGCCACTAAGACCACAACTAGCGCTACGATTAGCCAGACCCCGCGATGGGACTTACTGCTTTGGGGCGGTGGCGGGATTTGGCCGCCATTTAACGGACTGGGCTGCTGTGGGTCCATATAAGTTTAGGTTAAGGCTAAATTGTTACAAGCCAAATTTATTTTGCCAGCGCCGCGTCGATGGCCGAGGTAAAGGTGCTTATTGGCTGGGCGCCAACAATGGCCGTGCCGTTTATGAACACGGTCGGGGTGCCGCTGACGCCATAAGTCTTGCCAGCCGAGGTTTCGTTGAGCACTTCTTGCTTATACTTGCCACTGTCCAAACACTGGTTGAACTGATTTAAATTTAAACCGCCCATGGCCGCGGCCAACGCCTTAACCTTGTCCGGTGTGCCCCAGCCGCTGTTTTCCTGGCCCTGGTGGCTAAAAATGTAGTCGTGATATTGCCAAAACTTGTTCTGGTCGGCGGCGCAGTGCGAGCCTTCGGCCAAAGTGTTGGAATCCGGACCCAAAAACGCGAAGTCTTGGTAAACAAATTTAATTTTCCCGGTATCAATATATTTAGATTTCAAATCCGGCATGACCGTAGTGTACCAGCGTTCGCAGAACGGGCATTCGTAATCGGCAAATTCCACCACCGTAACCTTGGCGTTGCCGCTGCCCAAGTAAGGCACGTTGCCGGCTAACTTAATATTGACAGGGCCCGTGGGTTGGCTGGGCACCGTAGGCTGCTGCGGCGCGGAAGGCGCCTGAGCCGTAGGCTGGGTTGCGGTTTGCGACGCTGAAGCCGCCTCGTCGGCGTGCTGCAGGAATAATTTAGTACTGTACAGCACACTGCCCCCAATCAGCGCGCCGCCAATAATAATGGCAGCCGCCAACACGTAAGCCAGGGAGTTATAATCGGGCTGCGAATTGTTGCCGCCCACGCCGCCAGGTAGTTCTTGATCAGACATCATAATTCTGTTTATGTTGTTTAATTCTTTGGTTTAACTATTATATACAATTATATACAATAATCTGGCAGGCCACAACACGGACATTATTTACCCGGAATAATCAAAACCGTGCCAACCTTAAGGCTTTTAGGGCTCTTAACTTGTTTGGAGTTAGCGGCAATAATCTTGCGCCATTGCCGCCCGTCGCCGTAATATTTTTTGGCAATACCCCACAGAGTGTCGCCTTTCTTGACCGTGTAAGCAGTCTGGCCGGCCGTGGTCGATGCGCCCGCCACAGCGCCGCCAGGCCGCCAAGTCGTGTCAAAAATCAAGCTGTCAAATGAGCTAACGTGCGCGGCGTTAAAGAAATCCTCGGGGCTGGTAAAGGCGTAACCGGTCGTTTTATCGTAAATCGTGCCGTTAACGTTGGCGTAAATTTGGCTCAAGTCATTCCCCGTCACCGGCATCTGCAAACCGGGGTATTGCAAGCCCTGGAATGTGGATGTGCCCGCAACCTGGCCGCCGCTAAGATCGGCCATTTGCAGCCCGGCACTTTGGGCGCTGACCCCGGTAGAACCGCCGCCATAATAGTAGTAGTTAGTGCTCGGGCCATAATTTCCCCCGTTGCCCAAACCTGAACCGCCAGAAGTCGCACCCCCGCCAGTCGCGCCGCCACCACCCGAACCCGTGCCCGCGCCCTGCAACTGGTCAACAGTCAAGCCGGCAGAAAAACGGCTAGTACTTAATTGGTCAGTAGTTAAACCGGAGTTGGCCTTGCTACCAACTTGGTCGGTCGTCAGCAAAGTTACGCCGCTGCCGGTGGAAGGAATCACAAAGCTAACCCGGTTAGATGGGTTTGCCGAGGCCGACACGTTAGTCACTTGCACCTGGTAATTCCCCGTTGGCAGGCTGCCGGGCAACTGCACGACCAATTGTCCCGAGCCAACCGAAACAACCGGCACAATAGTCACCTGCCCGGCGGAATTAATCACCATTACTATATTGCCAGCGGAATTCGTGGACAAACCGCTGCCGCTGATAGTTAAACGATAATTTTGCTGGTTAAATTGGGCGCTGGTTAAACTCGGTGCGGTTAGCTGCGACCCAAAAGTACCCGTGGTCGTGCCGCCGCTGGCTCCAGCACCAGCCGCCGTGCCGCCGCCGGTAACAGTCCCCCCAGTCGTGCCGCCGCTGGCGCCACTGGTAGCCGTAAAGCCCGGCGCCTGCGCTTTGCCATACAGGCTTTCGCCCTGCTTGGTCGGCGCAAAATTAGTAATTTTCGCCGGGCCGCTCTCAGTTAGCGCTACCCACATAGCGTTCGGGCCATTGGTTTCAGAAACCTCCCACTGCCCATCCTGGATTTTTACATAGCGACCCTGGGCGTCAGTTCCCACGTATTGTTGCAGAGGATCATATGACCACGATACCACGGCAACCCCGTCCGGGGTGGTACTACCGGTGCTGGCTTTATGATAAACTTGCTCAGAGGAAATAACCGACTGCGCGGCCTTGTCGCCGCCGCCGCCAACTGGCCCACCATTATAAGCGGAAGCCAATTCGCCCGCGTTAATTGTGGTTCCGTCAGGGAATTGAATATAGTATTGCGCCGGCCAAGAGAACGGCCCGCCCAACTGCGGCGTCACCAAAATCGCCTTGCCCCCGTATTGCTTGGCCAGCCAGTTAGCCGAATCCTGTGTGGCATAATACGCGCTGTTTAAATGATAACTACCGGTCGGGCCGCTGCCCTGGACATTTTGTATAAAAGTCAGAGTCATCGTGGCCGGCGTGGTAATTTTGGAAGTGCCCACGCCGAATTGCAAATCACTGCCCACCTGCGTGGCATTGCTGGGGGCCGCCACGGCTGTCATGGCTTTATCGGGATGCGCATCGCCGCTTTGGCCGACCATAATCTGCACGTCCCAATTGCCCACGTCGCCGCTGCCCAAAGTCGGGCCCGTCACCTGTAAATTGCCATTGTTGTCCGTGGTGCCCAAATACATCCAACCAACGGAACCATTAACGCCGCCATACGCGTAAACCGGGGCGTTCGGCGTCGAACCCTTTATGTTCACGACCCAATTATTGCCTACGCCCAAACCGCTGCCGCCTTTGTCGTTGCTAAAAGCCAATGCGCCGGCCTTGCTGGTGCTGGTTATTGGTGTGCCGCTGCCGGTCACGTTGGTGGCCAAGGTATTTTTAGTAAGTTGATTGTAAGCCTGCGAGAACGAGGCCAAAAGTTTTTGGTCGTCTTTGGAGGCGGTGTTATATTGCTGCATCTGCTGCGCCAAATCCGGCAGGCTGCTGGCGGTAATCGCTGTCTTACTGCCGTCATTTAAAGTCACGATAAAAGTGCCGTCGCTGTTTTGTGTAATACTGGCGCCATAAGTAGCGTTAGCGCCAGTAGTTGCCGCAATCGTGCCGTTACCCACGTTAACCGGGTTGAGCGTAAAGTTGACCTGGCCGGCGGAGACCGCGCTCTTGGAGTTTGCGGACGGATCGGCCCCCACGTACCAATTCTCGTTCCAAGCCGTGGCCGCGGACCCGCTTGATAAGTCACTAGCCGAAAATGTACCGCTTAAAATCAACCGATTGGTGTTGCCAATGGTACCCATAAAGGTCGAAACGCCATCGCGCACCGCGTAAACCGGCTGGCCCGGGTTGCCCGTGACAATCACTTGCCACTGGTCGCCGACTTTCGGCGCGGTTTGGTTGGTAGCGCTACTGGAATATGACACGCTCGGGGTAATATTGACGGCCGTTGGCGGCGCGGCAATTCCGTTCCCTTTGGCCTGAATAGCCGTATTGCCTCGCCAAGCCGTGGTCGATTGCCCGGCCTGGCGCTGGTCAAAACCCTCCGGTTTAACTGGTGGGGTGGCCGGCCGGCCGGCGTTGATGGTTTCCAAATAAGCATTATAAGCCTGTTCGTAATTATAATCCTCATGCAGTTGTGCGGTGTACTCCAAGTAAGCATTATAATCTGCCGTGCGCTGGGCC
>JAGWQI010000061.1 GCA_028870105.1 Patescibacteria group bacterium | reverse complement strand
TATTTTTACCAGCACCCAGGGTCGTTCGTGGGACGCGCCGGCCAGGTTAGCGTGTTTAATCAGGAGCTCTACACTATTAACGGCGTGCAGTTGACTAGCAAGCCTCCCCTGTCCGACGTGCTGTCAGTGATGGGCGAAGTTTTTAAGCGGCAGTTTCTCGCTCTGTTTACGCAAGGCGATTTGAACTGGCGGCAGAACATATCCGGCCACCCGTTTTTATCGCCGCTCGTCAGCCCGTTTTTTGGCGTTGGTTTGTTGTTCGTAATTTATTTTGCGGTAGCTTATTTTTTCCAGCCGGCCAAAAAAGCCAAGCGGTGGAAGTTTTACTTGTTGTTTGGCTGGTTTTTTGGCATGCTGTTGCCGGTGATTACCACGGCCGAGGGTATCCCGCACGGCTTGCGCGGCATTGGCGTAATTCCCCCGGTGTTTATTGTTAGCGCTTGGGCTCTTTACGAGTTTGGCGTGGCGATTAAAAAATTGCATCGGCGGCTTCACGAGCGTTGGCGCGGTACGGAGTCGTGGCAGTATCGTCTGGTCAGCCGCAGTTTTAAGCTTGTGGCCGTGTTGTTTGTGGCGGCGCTTGTCTCGCAAACTTATTTTTTGTACTTCGTTTACGCTTACAACGATCCGGCGAATTTTTACTATTTTCGTTCCGACTTGACGCCGGTTAGCCAATACTTGCGCCAGCGTTGCGATAAGGATCAGGCTTACTTAGTGCTCGACAAGTTTTCAGTGCAGACCACGGACTTTCTAACCTCTGATCCGAAGGGTAATTTTAATGATCGCTGCAACGTTCCGTATCGGCAGGTTGACCCCGAGAATGCTTGGCAGCTCGCCGGCTTAAAGCCCGGTGACCAGGTTATATTTACCCAGTCAAGTATTTTCGACACGCATAAGTTTAAGCAATACCATCCCGAGGCGCATTTGGTCATGGAAATGCGTGACAAGTTCGGGGAAGCGGTGATGGCGGTGTATAAAATTATTAATTAGGATTCCAATAGCGTAATCTGCGTTATTAGTGCGAATTCGGACAGCTATTTCGACTCTATGAAAAAATATTGGCCACTGGTGTTGGTGTTAATTGGCGGCGCGTTGCTGCGTTTTTACCATAATCTTGATATTAGTCTGTGGCACGATGAGGCATTTTCGGCACTACTGATTAAATATAGCTGGCCAGAAATGATGTATCGCATCGGGCTGGACGTGCATCCGCCGATGTATTATATCTTTTTGCGCTTTTGGCACTATTTGTTTGGCGACTCTTTGTTGAGTTTGCGCGGCTTTTCGGTATTTTTTGGCACGGCCACCATTTGGGCCGGTTGGTTGTTTACTAAGGAGGCGTTTAAGAACGAAAAAGCCGCGCTTTGGGCGGCCATTCTTCTGGCCGTTAATCCTTTCCAGCTGCGCTTTGTCACCGAGGCGCGAATGTATACCATGGGCGCGTTTTTTGCCTTGCTTGCCGCCTATTTTTTGGTTAAGGCCTTGGAGTTGCAAAAGCGCTTGCATGAGGCCGAGGCTATGCATATGCCGCATTTGCCCGAAGACATCCGGGACCGCAACCGCTTAATTTTTAATTACGTCGGTTTTATCGCCAGCACCATAATAATTATTTATACTCATTATTACTTGTTTTTTACTGCCGCTGCCTTGGGTTTTTATGGCCTGTTGTACCTGTATTTTCATCATAAGTGGGACGCCAAAAAATATTTGTGGTATTTGGTGTCGTGGGCGATAATTGCAGCTTCATTTTTGCCTTGGCTTAAGACTTTCTTGTTTCAGTACCGGCAGGTTGATAACGGCTATTGGATACCGCCCATGGATCGCTGGAGCATCCCGGCTACGTTTTGGGACATGCTCCTTGGCTTGGGGCGCGATACTACCAAAGCCTCTACGGATTTGTGGCTTATTGTCATTACTTTATTAACGCTGTATATTTTTTATCGTTTTTTGCGCAAAACTGAAAGTTTCCACAAGTGGTTGGCGGTTTTAGCGGTAGCCGCGCCGTTTCTTGGTTCGTTACTGTTTTTGGTTTTGGCTCGGCTGAAGGGTAGCAGTTCTTCGGTGTTTTTGGACCGGTACTTTTTGTTTGCTAGCGTGTTTTATTCGATTGCGGTAGCGGTTTGGCTCAAAGAGATCCGGTTCCGCGCCTTGGCTGCCTCGATATTTGCACTGTACTGTTTGCTGAACCTGTATACTTTTTGGTATGCTTGGCAAGATTTGAATATTATGTCTAAACCTGGAATGGCCGCAGCGGCACGGTTTTTGAGTATGAACGTGGAGCCGGGGCAAAAAGTATTTGTGAGCAGTTCGTTTATGTTCTTTAACTTCCAGTATTACTGGACCGAGGCCGGCAGAATGCTCTATCCCCCGGCTCTCATGTCCCGAGGCGGCGAGGACGGTTTTTCCCTGGTCAGGCCATTATTGTACACCGGCGGCACGACCGACGTCCACCAGATGCCCCATTACGCCGGCACGGCGATTTTGACCGATCAAGATTTATTGCCTACGTTCAGCGGCGCGGTGGCGACGGGCAACACAGTTTGGCTACTATGGACGGACGTTTTTGGCTCCACTAAACCCGAGGTGCCAAAAAATTGGCTGCAGGTTGATGAGCGCGCTTATCCTGAAGTCCGTCCGTACGTGGGGACGAATATTTTTGTGACCGAATATAAGGTAAATTAATACCGGCCGCCAAAATTTATTGAACAATGTTAAAGGCTCTCCGCCGGCCGGCGGAGAGCCTTTAACAAATTGACAAACTATAGTATGGTCGTTCCCTTAAAATTTTTGCCTGCTAAAATATGGCTTAAATTAGCGAGGTTTTTGCCATTGGCAATAACAACCTTTATGCCGTGCGCCATGGCAAATTGTGCCGCGGTCGGGTCAAATGGTACGTTTTTACCTGGATCCCATTTGCGGCCGATAAGTTTTAGAAAGTCTGGCCAACTGATCGAACTGATTTTTTTGGCATCGTGAAATTTGCGCGGGTCTTTAGTATAAACATAGTCAATATTACTCAGGTTGATGACAGTTTTGGCCCCGTAAATTTTAGCCAGTCGGACGGAAAAATCATCCGAACTGCGCCCCGGTTTCCAGCCCCCCGCGCCAATAAGAACTTTTTGGGTAAACGGCAATTTTTTGTTGGGATTTTCAGCCATCACGGGTCCGGCCAGAGTCTTAAACATCAGCTGTAAAAATTTGGCGTGAAATTTGTTTGTGGATAAGCCAATCCAATCTAAATCGTCCGCTTTGGCCTGAATGATGGCATTAAGCGCTTGCTGGTAGCGTCGGCAGGTTTTGCCGCCGCCGGGGCTAATAATAAATCTGCGCCCGGCGCGTGTTTGGCGCGTTATGAGTCGCCGAAATTTTTTTAAAAAATTAATGTCGACCTCGTCAGGGGCGATCAGCGATCCGCCGAGAGAGATAACAAAAGTTTGTTTGGAGCCTGGAGTGGCTCGATGTTTGTTCATGGTAATGTGGTGGTGCTTTGGTTTTCGGGGGTTGAGCTGGCGGTGGAGGTTGCGGTTAAAATTATGTCGGGCGGAGTCGCTGAGCAGACAGTATTTTTAAGGCAAACGTAGCCGCGGTTGGGTACGGTCATATCCACGTAAGCGAGGTTTTTTAAATCTTGCGGCGCGATGCTATTTAGCAGCAAGCCTAGCTGTTGCGCTACCACCGACAGGTCAGCTCCCGAGTCAAAATAAATTTTGTAATTGTTTTGAGTCACGGCCGCAACGTTCGGCTCAGTATAGTCAGAGATCTCGTAATGGTCAATCCCCTGCCCGGTCAAACCAGGTAAAAGTTCCTGCAGCATGCCAATGGCTTCCAGTTGTTTGAGATTATTGTAAGTTTGTCCGACCGTAAGCTTATTGTTGGCTATAAAATTAACTTTAATCAAATCCGACGTGATGGGGGTTTTTACCGAGCTTAGCAGGTAGTCGTTGCTGGCAAAAAATTGGTCGTTGGGGGAACTGATTAAAAATTTTACTTGGCGCGGCTGGGCGGTAATTTCTAGGCTGCTCGGAAAACGTTTGTGAATAAAATCTATTTTTAAAATGGCGCTATCGTTTTTCAGCAAATAATCGGATGCTTTTGAGGCGGAAAAAGTTAGCCAGTTGTTTTGCGGCCAAAGGGACTTTTGGTTCATGAATTGTGCCAGCAGAATTTTTGCGTTTTGGCTGCTTTTGGGGTTGAGGCCCAAGACGCTGACGTTTTTTATAGCCAGCGGGCTGGGCAAATAAATTAGCCAAACCGCGGCCAGGGTTGCCACAAACAATGTCAGCCAAACCCATAATGGCGCCAGACGCAATAAAACTTTAAAATTTTGTTGTTGCGCCGGTTGGTCGGCAAAAGATTTCCGTTTGTAGCCGCGGGCTTGCTGTAGCCGCTGCCGGAAAGCCCGGCCTTGGAAACGGGCGTAGTAGTCTCGATTTTTACGTTGGCCAAACATTAGTAGTAAGTATTATGTAGTAAGTAGTAAACTCGTTTCCCTTAATACTTTCTACTTAATACTTGTAATCACATCTTTGCCCACATACGGTTTTAGGATCTCCGGCACTTTTACTGAGCCGTCGGCCTGCTGGTAGTTTTCTAAAATCGCAATTAAAATGCGCGGGGAGGCAATGACGGTATTGTTTAGGGTAAAGACGTGCTTGGTTTTGCCGTCGGCGGTTTTATATTTAATGTTCAGTCGTCTGGCCTGCCAGTCGGTTAAGTTGGAATCTGAGTGGGTTTCCCCGAATTCATTGCGCGAGGGCATCCAGGTTTCAATGTCGTACATTTTGTACTTGCCCGCGCCCATGTCACCGGTGCAAATATTTAATACCCGGTGCGGCAGTTTAAGATCAATTAACATTTCTTGGGCGATTTCTTTAAGCGCCTCCAGCCATTTTTCGCTTTCCAGCACGTCGGCGCGACATAAGACAACCTGTTCGACCTTAATAAATTCGTGTACGCGGTAAATGCCTTTGGTATCCTTGCCGTAACTGCCAATTTCGCCGCGGAAGCAGGGGCTAATGCCACAAACTTTTATGGGCAGATCTTTTTCTTCCAGCGTTTGGTCGGAATAATAAGCTAGAAGGCTAGGTTCGGAAGTGCCGGCTAAATAGACCGGATCGCTCGCGCCTTTTTGCTTGTCTTCCTCGGTTAGTACTTGGTACTGGTCGGCTTTGCCAAAAGGAAAATGTCCGCTGCCGAAAAAGGCGAATTCGCGGTCCAAAATTGGCGGCACCATTAAATTAAAACCTTTGGCTTGCATTTTCTTAAGAGCATGCCAAATTAACCCGTACTGCATGAGCACGACCTCGTTTTTTAAGTAATAGCCGCGAAAGCCCGCGGTCTTGGTGCCGGCCTCAGTGTCGATCAGGTTCAAGGAGCGGCCTAAGTCCATGTGGTCCTTTATGGGGAAATCAAACTTCGTTGGTACCTGGGCGACCTTGTCTTTGTCTTTGGGGTCAACAAAGGCTAAATTCGGGCTCCAGTAGCTCCATGGTACGTTGGCTGAGGCGTCCGGACCAATCGGCGTTTCAGGGCTGGGAATGTTCGGCACGAGAGCCATTAATTCGTCGTACTGCCTTAATACTTCGCGTAATTGTCCTTTTAGGGCGTTAGTCTTTTCGTCGACTTCTTTCATTTCGAGCAGCCTGGCCTTTTTTTCCTCAGCCGAAAGCTTGGGAATTTCTTTGGAAGCCTGGTTTTTGGTCGCCTGCAAGCTCTCTAACTCTGTCATTAAGTCGCGCCGTTTGGTGTCGGCGTCCAGGAGCTGGTTAATATCTAAGTCGACGCGCTTGTCAATAATAGCTTTATGGACTTTTTCGGTATTTTCGCGGATAAATTTGATGTCGAGCATAAATTTTAACGGTAAGCGTTAGTAATTTGTGATTAGTGGGACAGGATTTCGGCAAGTTCCTTAATATTATTAAAGGCGTCCAAATTTTTAATTTCTTGCGGCGCGAAAAATTTTAGTTCCGAAATTTCGTTATCGAGTTGGGCGGCTAGTTGTCCGCCGGTAATACGGCATTCGTAGCCAATGATCAAAACGTGAAGTTTGCCGCCGTGATTAAAAGTTTGGGTGTCGCTGATGACTTTTGGAAATAACTTAATTATTTCCACATCCGCGCCGGTTTCTTCCTTCACTTCGCGAACCAGCGCTTGTTCGGGGGTTTCACCGAATTCAATGCCGCCGCCGACCAACTCCCAACGCCCGTGAATTTCCGGTTTATGCGGTTCGTGACGTTTAGCCAAAAGTATTCGTCCTTGCTCGTCCCGAATGACAGCTACGACTATGGTAATTTGTTTGTCCGTCAAAATAAAGTTATTAGGAATTGGTTTTAGGCAGTTTTTGCTGAAGGCTGACCGGAAGATTTCATTGGAGGAAAAACTACGGTTTCTCGAATGGAACGGTCCATTAAGATGGCAAATAATCGTTCGCTGACCCCAAAACCGGCGCAAAGCGGCATGCCATACTCCATGGCCTCCACGTAATCCTCGTCGATCATTTGCGCTTCGGCGTCGCCAGCGGCGCGCAGCTTCATCTGATCTTCAAACCGGGCGCGCTGGTCGAGGGGGTCGTTAAGTTCGCCAAAACCTTTGCCTAATTCGGTACCATAAGCAATAATCTGCAAGCGCTGGACGAGTTTGGGGTTTTTGGGGTCGCGCTTGGCCAAAGGCTCTAATTCCACGGGTTGGTCGATTAAAAATACCGGTTTATTCGTAGGAATATGCTCACGCACCTGTTTAAAGATTAAATCTACCAGACGACCGCGGCCAGCATAGGCTTCGTATTTTATTTTGTGCTGCCAGCACAAAAT
>JAGWQI010000060.1 GCA_028870105.1 Patescibacteria group bacterium | reverse complement strand
AAGCTTTGACCAAGGAGGAAAGATTTTTTCGTGGCTCAATAGTATTTAAAAACAAAATAAACTCCCCGGGCAGACCATAGGCATTGCGGACAGCCCTCAATTGTGTGTCAGTAAATTCTGTCGAACCGGGCTCAACCGCAGGGTAGACAACCTTAATTTTCTCCTCGGGGATCCCGTAAATCCGCAGCAAATCCTGTTTTGTATAATGCGAGACGGCAAAAATCACATCAGCCCGGCTAAGGCTCCTTTTGTAAAACAAGAATTTGTGCCACAGCCGCCGTCTAAAATCGTAAAATTCCGGAGCTACGACCGGGGACAAGTCGTGGACGGTCATGGCTACCTTAGTTTTTTGATCAACGTTGAATTGATTAAGATTAGGTAAAAACAGGCAGTCCATCGGCCCCAGCAGCCGCTCCAATTTTACCGTTTTTAAGGCCAAACCAATATTTAACAACCGGTTTGGAAAACGAGTCTGAATCAAAGTTGAATTAACATAATGCATTTCGGGCAGCGCCTGGCCGGCGGCCTTAAGCCGGTTGTAAAAAAACTTATAACTGTTGCCCTTATCCAAATGTAAAAGCGCGTCGACAAGATTCTGTGTGTAATTTTCGACGCCGGTGAACTGGCCGTTTTGCAGGCTCCTTAAATCTATCGCAATATTCATAAATCGATTATTCTCTAGTTTCCCCGAGCGCCTTAAGCAGATAGTCCTTAATTTTTCCTTGAAACGCTTCTTTACTAAAATTTTGAGCCTGGTCGATCAAGTCGGCTTGCTGATATTTTTGCGGCTGCCAATCTAAAACCAACCGCTTAATTTGGTCTTTATCGTGGGTTGAAAATAACTCTCCCGTAATGCCCGGCTGGACGGTTTCTAAGGCTCCGCCTTGCCCGTAAGCCAATGTGGCCGTTCCGCAAGCTGCGGCCTCCAGCGGCATGAGACCAAAATCCTCGAGCTGCGGGTAAATAAAGCCTTTGGCCGCGCTATATTCATCCCTTAAGTCCTCATCGGTAATCCGGCCTAAAAAACTAATGTTTGGCCCGGCAATCGAACGCAGATATTTCTCCTGGCGCCCGACGCCAAACACGCGCAGCGGCAACTTAAGTTCGTTAAATATTTCAACGATGAGAGCAGTTTTTTTATGAGCCTGCAGCCGACCGCCCAGCAGGAAGTAATCCCCTTTTGCCTTGGTGGGTCGCCAAAAAACGGTATCCACAAACGGTTCAATTATAATGCTGTCACGATGGTAAATACTTTTGATTCGTTTTTGCACTTCGCGGGAATTGGCAATAAATTGGCTCACCCCGCTTGAGCCTTTTAAATCCCAAACCCTCATCCAGCCGATGATGGGCCTAACCAGCGGCCTTAAAATTTTAGGGGCCTCGTGGTCCACATAATCACCATCAACCCACAAAAATCTGGTTGGCGTATGGCAATAACAAATATGAACAACCCCTTTAGGCACTTTAATGTTTTTGGCCCAACTTGAGCTTGATGACAAAATAACGTCGTACCCTTCTAAAGACAGAGAGCTTACGGCCAAAGGGATGAACGGCAATAAAAACTGCAAGCGCGGGACAAAATTATACAAAACTTGCAGCCAACTGGTTCGGATATCCCAGTTGTGGTATCGCGGTCTTAACCCGCGGCCTAACACCGTGGTAAAAACCGGCGCCTGCGGAAACAATTCATGCAGCGCTTCTACCACCCGCTCCGCTCCACCGAGCTGGGTAAACGAATCATGGGCTAACGCAATGTTAAGCTCAGATAAATCTTTCATGGCAAAAGCCTTGATTTAGTAATCTTCCTTCGGTTTTACCCCAAAAAGCAGCAACCAAAAACTTTTAGCCAAAATTTTGACATCTAACCAAAGCGACCAGTTTTCGATATAAAAAATGTTTAACCTGATTTCTTCCTCAAAAGGCAGGTCTGGCCAGGACAATTGGGCGATTTGGGACACGCCAAAGGTGCCGGGTTTAATTGAGAACATGCGCGGGTAGCGATCTTTGTAGCGCTGCACTTCGTCAAGCACGTGAGCCCGCGGGCCAACCATGCTCATATCGCCTTTTAACACGTTCCAAAATTGGGGAATTTCATCAAGCTTAGTTTTACGTAAAAATTTCCCGACTCGGGTCACTCTCGGGTCATGTTTAATCTTGAGAAACGGCCCATTTTGCCCGCCGCGGCTATTAACTTTCCACAATTCCCGCCTAACCTTTTCCGCTTCCTGGCCACCATAATCACTGCCGACCGAAAGATGGCTGTACATGGTCCGAAACTTAAAAAAATTAAAATCTCGGCCTTGGCCGCCGCGTTTGGCTGCGTAAATCACACGCCCGGGACTGTCGAGCTTCACGACAATAGCAATCAATAAAAATAAAGGGGAGGTAAGAATCAAGCACGCTAGACTCACAACGATATCCAGCGCGCGTTTGGCAACCTTGCCCCAGCCGTCAAGTGGCGTATTTTTTAAGCTGATAACCGGCACTCCGTTTAGACTGTAAGTTTCGACCACGTTCCGCTGCACTTCAAATAAATTTGGCACAAAGCTAAAATCCAGCCCTTTGGAACGCGCGAAGGCAACTAATTTTAAATTATCGTCGTACAGCAAGTCGGCGTTTGCCTGCAAGATTTCGTCAATTTGGCGCCGTTGAAATAGTTCTTCCAGGCGCGGCAACGTGCTACCGCTGTAACGGATCTCCGCAGCCACGCGATAACCATACTTGCGGTGCCGATAAACCTCGCGGATGGCTTTCGCTTCATTTTTTTCGCCCTCAATAATTACCAGCTTATGCAGGCCGAGGCCCAGCGCAAAAAACCACCGCTGTAACAGCCTTAGCAGCATGCGCCCAAACATTATAAAAACAATCCCGAACCCCCAAGTGGCTAAAATAATAAACCGCGAAGGAAAAACGCTCTGGTTAAAATCCGTATTAAAGAAAAATAACAACAATACCACCAACAACCCAATGCTATTACCTATAATAACCCCGCTAAATTCCTTGGCAAAATTCCGCGCGCCGCGGAGATTATACAAACCCAGTACTGCAAAAATTAAAACCAATACTGGCAAAACTTTGATAGCCGTCAACAAAAATTCCCTCAATTGCAAATCGTATTTTATCGGCCCAACCAGGCTCACGCTATGTAAGCGCAAATAAAAAGCAGTAATACCTGCTAGCAATAGCATTACCGCATCCATCGGGACGGACAGCAAATTAAACGCTAACTCCGCTTTTTTCATCCTGTTTATTATAGCAGTTTTCACCGTTCAAACCAAGCCAAATTGGCCAACATATTGACCAAATTGTCAAATTATGCTACACTTATTCGGCTCCTGGCAAATCGAGCAACCGCTCTTTAATCTTTTAGAGAGAGGAAAGTCCGAACACTTATTGATAGCCTCTATAGAGTTATCAAAAAAGTAGCGGCTCCGCTACCCCAAAAAGGTACGGAGTTCCGGCGGCTTAAAACTGCCGGAGGTAACGCCCGTCCGCCGTAAGGCGCGAGATGCGAACAGTAACGCCAAAGCCGAAAGGCAAAGGGATCCCCCTGGGATTTGCTCGATGGCAACATCGAGGTGAAACGGCTAAATTCTTACTTGGGTGCAAGACCAAATTTGGTAGGTTGCTAGAACTTGATGGTAACATCAAGACCAGATAGATGGTTGCTTAGAAACAGAATTCGGCTTACGAGTTTGCCGGGAGCATCAAAAAATCGCCTCTAATGAGGCGATTTTTTGATTGGCGGAATTACTTTACCTCAAACGTGACGGTCATAGTTTCGAAAATTTCCTGGCTTCCGGTTTGAATGTCCGGAGCGACCGACTTAGCCGCGCCGCCCATGCCCATAACACTATTTAAAGCATAAGGCATTGGCGCAGGAGTGGAGCCGGTTTCAGACACGCTCACCACCTTGCCCAAGGTCAAACCAGCGCTTTGCGCCAAGGCCTGGGCCTTTTGTTTAGCGTTGGCAATCGCTTGCTGCTGGGCCTGTTGCTGCAGGGCGTCTGGATTCTCAATGCTCAAACTAACGCCGTTAACCTCATTAGCGCCATTATTAACCGCGCCATCCAAAACTTTTTCCAAAACATCTTGCGATTTGTCTATGCCGTGAACTTTAACGGTCACGGTTTGGTTGCCTTGGTAGCCGACGATTCTGGCGATACCGCTTTGCCAATCCTGCTGGGGATAAAAGCTGAACTGCGAAGTGGTTATATCTTTGCTGTCCACGCCCTGAGCTTTAATAAAATCGATGACCTTGTTGATCTTGGTGTTATTCTGGTCTTTAACGTCTGTGGCAGTCGTGCCCTGCGACATTACCCCAATGTTGACGGTGGCCAGATCCGGCGTAGCCTCAATTTTGCCGTCGGCCGAAACCGAAATCGTATTGGCCGGCTTCTGATTCTTAATTACGTTATTTAAATCAATCCCTTTTTGGACAACCAGCAGCGCCACAAACGCCACCAAAAGTCCCCCCAAAGCGTTAACTAACCATTTTGGCAGTAGGTTCATAAAGTTGTTGATTAATTATTAAACCCAATTAAGTATAACCGAATTTTAAAAATAATCCAGGGCAGATATGAACAGTTTACTTGGTATAACAAAACAACCGAAATACCAAAATTTCGATTTGGCAAAAACACTGTAGTCTTTAAACTATTAATAATATTACTGCGGTGATGCGGTGCAGCGAAAGCCGGTGTCGTTAATATTTGTCTTATTTGGTACCGGCGTTAGGTGCATGCTAAAAGCGCCGTCAACCGCGCCGTGGTTGTATTGCCCGCCGCGGATAAAGCCGTAGACCGTGGTATTTGAATCCCACGCGGCGCTGTAATGAAAAATCCGGCCGACGCCGTTGCTGGAATTCCAGGCCGGGTTAGAGGGCCGAAAGGAATCATAACCCAAAGACTGCCCCTGGCCATTATCGATAATGACGCTGGGCAAAACACCGGAAGCAGCGGGTCCCGCCGCAAACTCGCTGGACAGCCAGCCGGCGTCCAGCTTGCCGTTGGTTTTTGACTTTGGTTCGTCCTTGCGCAACACCGAGCCATCCACCCACTGCCAAACGTTTCCCGCAAAATCCCAAATTACTTGACCATTACTCAGCGTTAGCGTTCGCTTTTGGGAATTTAGCCCGCCGCAAGCGCCTGAGCCGTCCGTGACCGTTCCAAAGCAGGCCAAGGCGTCATTGGCCGAAGCGGTCAGCGCGGCATCGGGCCAGGTATGACTGTGGCCGTTGGCCAAAATTTTTCCAAAAGCGCCGGGCGTAGCGCCGCAACCGGTGCCGTCTGGGCTGCACCAATTGGCCGCCACCTGTTCAACATTGCGCGCAACCGTCATCCATTCGTCGTTCGTCAGTAGATGCCAACCTTTTTGCTGGCAATAAGTTTTGGCATTATCGCCACCGTTGCCGGTTTCGGGAATGTAAGTAACAGGATAACCCGAGGGAGAGGAAATTATTTCCTTGCCGTTTTGGACCGTGGCCGCGCATCCCGGACCGCTGTTTTTATAAGTGCCGTTCGTGTGATAGCCATCTGTTCCCGCGCAGGGGTCGCTGGAAGAAGGTTGCAGTCCAACGGTTGGATTGGCCAACAAGGCAACCTTGGCATCGTACTTCATTACGCAAAAATCGGTAGTATGATATAAAGCGTTGCCTGGCACTTCAATAAATCCAGGAGGACAATTGTTGTTAACGACAGGGGTACCGCTGGCGTTTTTTTGGACGGATGGAGAGGGGTTGTAAAAAGTTTGAGACGAAGAAGCGCAACCAGCCGCCGTTAAAAATATTACAGCTAAGATAAAAACAGTTTTTTTCATAAAACCCCTTAACTTAATCTTAGCCCGATCATCGGACCTAAAATTTTGGCGCGCCGCAACCTTGCAAGTCTTTAAGCGCTAGCGTCTGGCCGGCTTGATATTTTTGGTCCATAGTCGAGCAAGGCAGCGTGAGCGGTTGCGGACGTTTACCCGCCGCAAAGTCGGTCGTGGTCAGGCCCGCCCGATGCTCAAAGTGCGGGTAATCGCCGTCCGGTCCCTGCTCCAGGCCGCAGTAAGCGCCGATTTTGCCTAACTTTACCCAGTCAATATTATAGCCGTTTTCGCGGTCAGCGACATCCACGGCAAAACCATAATTGTGGATGCTTTTCCCGGCGGGAGCCTCGGTGATAATATGGCCATCCACGGTTCGTCCCTGCTCATAAAGCTGAGTCTGTTCCGAAAGGCTGCGAAATCCGGAGGTAATCCGCAGGTCGTAGCCGTAGACCGCGGCGGCGGGAATAAAACATTCGTTGACTTGGGTCATGAAGCTAGGGTCAATCGCGGTAGGCATCGGCGCTGGCTGAAGAACATCTGCCTTAACAATATTTTTCGTTGATAAATGCATATGCGCACTTAAAACAAATCCTCCTATTAAAATCGCCAATGCCAGGATTACGCCGGCACCAAGAAGACGCTTTTTCTTTTGAAAAAAACCTTCGCTTGAATTGCGATGTTTTATCATGGCCGATCTGTAATCGAAGTTATAAGGCATGCGACTATGCTTATTTTTTATACAGATAGAAAAAATCTTTTTGGTAGCCGTTTAAGTACTCCTTCGCGCCGTCTTGCATGTCCTTGTTGAGCGGGGCGGAATCATATTGCCCATTGCCAGTTGAGTTAAAAATATTAAACCTGACCCAGTGTGGGTTAATGTCCAGTTGAATAGCGTTGACAGCACCGGCTGCGTACAAGGCTTGGGCCAGCGTTTGCGGATTTAAATTATTACCTGCGGCGAACAACAATTCACCCTTGGCCGAAACTCCAATGCCCGAACGCCAGGTAAACATATCGGTGCCGACAATCCGACCCCAGACCTTCTGGCTATCGGGGTTAGTTACGGTGATGCTGCCATTTTCTATAAGCATGGGCCCGTTTTGGCGTATGAACGTCGTGTTATTGCCCAAATCCTGACCGGTGTAGTCAAATATTTTAA
>JAGWQI010000059.1 GCA_028870105.1 Patescibacteria group bacterium | reverse complement strand
ATGGACTACTAAAATAGGCAATAGGTATTAGTGGAAAGAAAAACCCCGGGTGCAAAACCCCGGGGTTTTTGGTATACTTAGGTCATGAATAACGAACTCCTTTCTCAGCAGGAAATTAGCGCCGCGCGGCTTGAGATTCAAAATATAATTTTTGAAGAAAAAGACGAGATCCAGAAGCAATTGCTTAAAGATTTGCTATTGCGAGTGGTAGAATTTGCAAAGGCTTCGATTAATCCGGAATACCGGCAATCTTTGGGAAAGCAATTTGGCGCCGCGGAGCGAATTGGGTTGGAAGGTATTTTGGAAAAGGTTAACGGGCTGTCTGATCGCAGCCAGGGAATTAAGTTATTAAGCGCCCTGCCGCGGGCGTATCCGGAATTAAATTTTAAGGGGATAAGCCAAATAATATAAAAACGGTTTAATTTATCCGCAATCCCGAATTAAAGGGATTGTGTTTTTTTATTTTGAGAATTAAAATTAATGGGCCGAAAGGCAAATTGCAAGGAGGTAACGGTGGTAAAAACCCCGTTTTCGGAGTTTGCTAGACTCCTTTACTTGTACGTCGGCTGTTTTTCCAAGGACGATTGGCACATTCAGGCTTTGGGTGAATGCCCGAAATTGCTGGTTGCTGCTTGGTCGGAATTGGGAGATAAGCTGCGTGCGGCCGCTGCCGAAGTAATATGGGAGGAGAAATACCTCCTTTATTTAACTTTGGTGGTGGATGCTCGGCATCCTTGGGTAGATAAAGAGTTGTTAAAAGACTCAAGGAGCCTAATTGGAATCTAACACCTCCCCCAAGATCCTCCCCCCTGCTGGTTTTTTATAGCCAGCAGGAATTTTTCTTTTAAATAAGCCAAAAATAAGCCTTTTTAGACTAGGGTCTTGACAAAAAGCTAAAAAAGGCGTATACTATATAGTTATTATCAAAATAGTAATAACTGCTTTTTTAAAAACCCATAAGGTCACTTAGCCCGTGTTTTTACAGGAGACATGTGGCTATTTGGAGCCCCCGCGCCAATCTTCACCAGGTTAGTATTCAGAATAAAATTTCCCAACAGACTCAGAGATTCATTTATTTTTAGGACAGCTTTGATGGAGATTGGCGCGGGGACAAAATCATGCTCCTGATTTCGTTAAACCGGATTGGGGGCGCTAATAAGCCGCAGACCGTCGTACAAGAATAATTTTTCTTTGATTCTCCTGTACCGTGTGTGCGGTTTTTTGTTGACTGAATTATTTTCGGGATCGTGGGCCTTTGGAGGGCAATTATATTTGAGCTCCGTTTGAGCTTTAGGCCTGTTTCTCAAAGACCCACTGTCGCGAAAATAAGCAGTTGGCGAGGATTGATGAAAAATTTTTTATCGGCTAAAATGGATGCACGTTACTTTGGGATAGCCGATTTTTTTTGCGCCTTGGCCTGAGTTGCCCGGGGTTTGATAGGGTTCGGGTAATCCAGGGCAAGTTTGCGAGTTCTGGAGAGTTGAGACCAAATTGGGAGGACCGACGAGTGGTGTTTAAACGCTTGTTTGTGAGACTGCGCCGGTTTTTGGCCGGCCGCGAGCGCCAGAGGACTAGGCGGTTGCGGGCGCAGTGGAAGGCGCGCGAGGCGCGCCTGCGGCATGAGATTTTGATTCTCCAGGATGTTGTCCGGATAAATGAAACATTTGTCCGCGAGGACAGCCTGGAAGCTAACCGGGTCAATCGTCGCCTGAGGGCGGCATTTGAACAAGTTGCCGCTGCCGCGCGGCGCACGGGGAGGGGAGCGGAGATGGCCCAGGAGATTTTGATCGCCCGCCAGCTGGCGTGCGATCCGAATTACCGGGGGTCTCAGTATTACTTCCCCCTGGGGGATAACCCCCCGAAAAACCTGTTCCAGGCCGACGGCGCGGAGCTGCGGTCTGGTCCCATTCGGGAACCGACTCCAGAAATGCTCGATTAAACCCGAGCGCTTTGGGCGGGGGGAGGCGTAAGTTGCCAACCCCCCCGCCCGCAGTTATTCTTTTAGAAGCGGAAATCCTCAAATTGGGGGTTTGCGCCTCTGTAAGGATAGCAATGTCCATACGGAGCGGCCTTGCGGGAAAATTTGCAAAATTCCCGCAGCATGCAGGCCAGGTGTGGGGAGGAGCTATGCTGGAAAGAGACCGGGCCCTGTGGGCCCGATATTGGAGCCATCTTGAATCCGGTTCCGAACTGGAGCAGAAGGGTGATCTCGTGTTGACCATACTCACCTTGCTGCTTGCATTGCCCACTTTTTTGTTGGTGGTGGGCTACGGGATTCAGGTGATTGCCTACGCGAAGATGGGCAGTCATCTCGGAGGGACGCTGGTAGGCGGATTTTTCGCCTTCACCGGCGCGTTCCTTACCATGGCCGGGATGCTGGGGTTCTATGCCGCCATAAGGAGCTTGGCGGTACTTAACCGGCGGTTTATGTGGTCCCGGGGGCTGGCGTACCGGCTCTGGGATATTCATGACCGCCGCCGAATCCGGCGGCTGGAAAGAAAAACGGGCGTAACGCGCATGCGTCATCGCCATAGCTGATGGAGGACATTTGGAGGAAGAGCAGAGGGGCGGCAGACAAGAAAAAGACTAATTCCGCGCCGCCCCTAAACCTTTTATAGACGCGCTGCCAAATTTGTAAACCAAAGTTGGTTTATAAGTTTGGAGGTGCGTGTGACATTCGACGCTATCTTATTCGCGATTTTTGTTATTGGGCTTAAGCGGATTCTTCCGCGCCGCTTGAAGGAAAAAATCCAAACAGTAGTGGACAAGGTATTACAAGGGTGAAAGGGGGACGGCAGTGCCGGTATGTTTAATGCCGCTTGCGGCTTTCCTGCTTGGTGGAATTATTGCCTTCGCCTTTGGGGCGTGGGCAGTCCGCTTAGGAAAGGGGAGTAAATGAGCGGCGCGATTAAAAGCGTCCTGGGTATGTGGTTTGCCATAATCACTACTCTGGGCATCGGCGCATTCGCCTTCTGTATGCTCGCTATGGCCTTTGGGGGCTGGCGGGCAGGCAGCAGGCGCAAACAGGGGTGAAAAGTGCAATTGTCACATTGCGGCTCTCACCCCCCATAAATTATTTTCCGCGGTCCGTCGGCGATGTGCTAATCTTGGCGTGCATCGAAAGATGAACGCAAAGGTTAGCATCCTGTCTTTGCCGGCGGGCCGGGGATAATAATTATTGAAACCAAAATAGCCAAAACGAAACCGCGCAAGCATATGCTGAATATGTTATTCTTGCGCGGCCGGCTACGAGCCGTGAAAGTGGCTTAAGAAACTTTTGCCCACCCTCATATTTATTTTCCAGAACGAGGGCAGCGCCGCGCCGATGATGCCATGGGCGAGCGCCAGAGCGTAGAGGTTCCGACATCACTTGAAGGTTAGCGACGAGGCGAGACCGCCGGTAAAGGTGATTAACACCAGCGTCCGGTTTGGCCAATGCGCCAAGGAGAAGACCGCGGCGGCGGCCAGCGGGGCTTTGTTGCCAACGACCCGTTCGAGCCGTACGAATACGTACGACTCAACCAGGAATTGTTGGGCCAAAGCGCCAACCAGCAGGCCAGTCTTCTGAAAGAGGAAGGCATCGAGGACGGAAGCGCGCGCAGTGCCGCAGAAAAGGCCGGAGAAAAACATAGCGCTGGCTATGAATACGGCCAGTTCCACTACCCAGCCGGTCTGTCGGGATTTTTTCCAGACCAGACCCATCTCTTCCGCGCTGTATAGCCCAAGCAGCCAATCGAGCATGGCTGTTGTCGGGATCCAGATTAGGCCGAGCCGTACCGCCCGGTGGGTATCGCTCCACAACCCCAGGTGGAGGATTTTAAGCGTGACCATAAGCTCCAGCCAAGTCCAACATTTGGCAATGGTGGCCAAATTGGACAGGGTCAGGCCGAAGCGGCGAGAAGAAAGCGTAAAGCCTGTCGTTTTAATCCTCCTGGAGGGATTTTTGGCTATTTTATCATTCTTTTAGAATTATTGATAGTTGACGGGAGTTTCCAATTTCGCTATAATTTGTGTGCTTATCAGGTAATCAAGAATTTATTTTTTGTTTCGCTTCCGTCTTCGTTCGCTCTAGCGAACTTTGCCGGACAAGCAGGGTAAATTTTTATAGGACAAAATTATGGGCGTTCCCAAGAAGCACAAGACTCGCAGCGGTCGGAACCAGCGCCGCAGCCACAGCGCGCTTAAGAAAACTTCGTTAGCGGCTTGTAAAAATTGCGGCAGTGCGACCATGCCGCATCAGCCGTGCCGAAACTGCGGCTATTATAAGGGCAGGAAAGTCGGCAAATAATTTTTTCTCTACTAAATACTAAAATTGCTAAAGATACTAAAGCATCAATTCAAAGTCATTTAGTAATTTAGTTTCCATTAGTATTTGGTAGAAACTTTGGTATATGGCCAACCGCCACCTTGCCCGCGCTATTGCCATGCAATCCCTGTTTGAGTGGGATTTTAAAAATGGCCAGGAAGAGCTGGCTGAAATTGTGAACCGGAATTTGGCGGAGTTTGGTCACGAATTGAAAGACGCGGAGTTCGCGCGGCAGCTGGCGATTGGCGTGACGGAACATTTGCCGGCGATTGACGAAATTATTTCCAAGAACGCGCCGGAGTGGCCGCTGGAACAGTTGGATAAAGTCGACAAGGCGGTGCTGCGTTTGGGTATCTTTGAGCTGATGTTCCTAAAGGACGTGCCGCCCAAAGTAGCCATAAACGAAGCCGTGGAATTGGCCAAGACCTACGGCGGGGAATCGAGTTCGAAGTTTTTAAACGGAGTGCTGGGGGCGTTGTATAAACAGCATTTTCCCGACGAACCGGGCGAGATTGAAACAGAAAAGTAATTTTATAAGGAGTGTCCGGAACACCGTAAACTAACGGTGTTTTTAATTTAGTTATTTTTTCCTCTCGCGAGAGGAAAAGGGTGAATTATTAAATAAACAAATATGGGTCAGAAAAAATTGTTTGTTTGCGCGGTGATTTTATCGGCGCTGGGATTCTGCGGGATTGCGCGGGCGGACGGCGGGGTTTACATTAGCCAGGTGCAGATTACCGGCGGCAGCGGCAAGACCGACAACGATTTTGTCGAGTTGTTTAATCCTGGCGACAGTCCTTTTAACTTAAAAGGTTATCGGCTGGTTAAGCGGACGGCTAACGGCACGGCTGACACATCGATAAAATCTTGGACCAACGACATTTACGTGCCACCCAAAGGTTATTTTTTGTGGGCCAATTCTAATTTTTCGGCTATCTTGGCGCCGCCGGACGCGACCACTACCGCCACCATGGCCAACGATAACGGCGTGGCGCTGCGTCAGGGCGCGAGCGATACTGGCGCGGTAATCGACAGCGTTGCTTGGGGCAATACAAACAACTCGTTCCGAAATGTTTCGTCAGTCAACCCGGGCGCGGGCCAGGCGCTGGCGCGCCAGGATTTATATAGTGACAGTTCGTCGTTTGCTTTGGCCGCGGCCAGCCCGCACAGTGCCGGCGCGGCGGCGTTCATTGGTCCGCCGTCGGCCGCCGCGCCGGCCGTGAGCGCGGTCGGCACGATTTATTCCCGGCAGTCTTCCGACGTGCATTTAACGGAAATTCTGCCTAATCCTTTGGGCGAGGATAGCGGCCAAGAAGCGGTCGAAATCCAAAACGACGGCGGCGCGCCCGTGGATTTGGAAGGCTGGCTGCTTAGTGATAAACAAACCGGCGGCGGCATTAACCCTAACGCCTACGTTATTCACGGCCAGAGCGTGCTGCCGGGCCAGCGCGTTGTGGTTACTATCCCGTCCGGCAGCTTTATTTTAGCCAATAGCGGCGGCGACACGGTGAATTTGTTTTTTCCCGATTTAACTTTGGCCGATTCGGTGGAATACAGCGGCGACGCGCCGGAAGGGCAGTCTTACCAAAAGTTCGGGGGCGATTGGGTTTGGGGGCCGCCGGGTTTGGGCCAAGCCAACTTTGGCGAGACCGCGGCTTTGGCCGCGTTGTCGCAAATTTACGTTAACGAGTTAATGGTTAATCCCGTCGGGGCGGACGAAGGCAAGGAGTGGGTGGAGCTCGCCAATGTTTCGGACCAGAACGTAGATTTAAACAAGTTCGCGCTCGACGCGGGCGGCCCGCCGCAGGCGGCTTCGGTTAACGCTTGGGAATTAGGCGCCTCGGCCATGATTGCCGCCCGCGGTTTTTTGTTGCTGCAGATTCCGGAAAAAGCTTTTGCCTTGCCTAATTCCGGCGGGATGCTGAAGTTATTTGACGCGTCCGGGAAATTAGTTGACCGCGTAATTTATCCGCCGGCCGAGCAGGAAGGATTAAGTTATGCCAAGACCGGCCGGGATTGGGAATTCACCGCGCCAACCCCCGGCCAAATTAATCAGATCAGGAACGCAGCCATGGTTTTTTCCGAAATTTATCCTAGCCCGGCGGCCGGGACAGAAGAGTTTTTGGAATTGCAAAATATTGGAACGGACGCGGTGAGTTTAAACGGCTGGATTTTAAAAATCGGCGACCATAGCCAGCAGTTAAAAAATCAGGCGGATATTGGGGCGGGGGAGTACTATGTGCTGCGGCAAAATGATTTAACCGCGCGTTTGCGCAATGACGGGGAAGTTTTGCAGTTGCTGGGTCCGGCCGGGACTTTGGTTGACCAAGTGACTTACGAGGCGGCGCCGGCCGGCCAAAGCTTTAGTCGTTCCGCGGCCGGGGGCTGGGGCTGGACTGCGCAGCCAACGGCCGGCGCCGCTAATAGCGCGGTGCTGGGCGCCTCAATAGTTGTCGCCGCCAGCCAGGCCGCCGCCTCACCTAAGGCCGCAAAAACGACGGCGGCCTCGACAAATTCCTGCACCCAGATTGAGCGCGGTTTGCAGGAACAATTGTCGGTTTTGGCAACGACCGTTAGCGAGTTAAAGGATCAATTGCAGCAAAATGCAGTGCCCGTGGCCCAGGCGGCAGGCCAGGCGCCGCCCGGGGAACAATCAAAAAATTCTGTTTGGCCCGGCCTGGCCGCGGCAGGAGCGGCATTGGCGCTTTTGGCCGTTATTGGCA
>JAGWQI010000104.1 GCA_028870105.1 Patescibacteria group bacterium | reverse complement strand
TACTTGCTACCAATATGTTGGTTACTTTAATTACATTTATTATAATTTTGGCTGTCCTGATCTTTGTCCACGAGTTCGGGCATTTTATTGTTGCCAAAAAAAGCGGCATGGGGGTGGAGGAGTTCGGTTTTGGATTTCCGCCCCGCCTGGCCGGCATCCAAAAGTCAGGCGGCCGCTGGCGCTGGGTTTGGGGCCGCAAGGAGCCCATGGACAGCGAGCAGACGGTTTATTCCATAAATTGGATTCCTTTGGGCGGGTTTGTCCGCATTACCGGCGAAAATAACGAGCACCAAGACAACCCTAAGTCGTTCATTAACCGGCCGTTTTGGGCGCGCTTTTTGACTTTGGTGGCCGGCGTGCTGATGAATTTTGTTTTAGCCTGGCTGCTTATGTCCGCCGGCGTGGTTGCGGGTTTGCCGGCGGCGGTAGACACGCTTAGCGACGTGCCGGCGCATGCCACACTGCAGGACCAGCACGTAGCGATTATGGATTTGGTGCCCGAGGGCCCGGCGGCCAAAGCCGGCCTTAAGTCCGGTGACACTATAGTGCAAGTCGATAATCAAACTTTTGCCGACAGTGCGGATTTAAGCAAATATATAATTGCTAACGAAGGTAAAGTTTTTTCGTTCCAAATCAAGCGCGGCGCGCGGGAGCAAAATATTGACATTCAGTCGCTGGCTAATCCCGGTCCCGACCAGGGGCCTACCGGCATTGAGCTGGCCAATGTGGGCGTTTTAAAATTTCCCTGGTACCTGGCGCCCTGGGAAGGCTTTAAGACCCTGTGGATCCAGACCGGCAATATTTTAAGCGGCTTAGGCCAGCTGGTAACCGGCCGGGTCAGCGTGAGTAACCTAGGCGGCCCGGTAAAGATTGCGCAGCTGACCGGTGAGGTCAGCCGGATGGGCTTTATTTATCTTTTGCAGTTTACGGCGTTCTTGAGCATTAACCTGGCCATTTTGAATATCTTGCCGTTTCCGGCATTGGACGGCGGCAGAGTGCTGTTCTTGATAATCGAAAAAGTTCGCGGCAAGCGCAACAATCAAACCGTGGAGCAGTGGGTCAACACCATTGGGTTCGTGTTGCTCATAACGCTAATGGCCCTGGTTACGGCCCACGACATTTTTAATCTTTTTCACAAGTAGTTTTATTATATAATGTATTATATAATACATTATATAATATAATATATAACAATGAAGCAATCGCAATATTTTTTAAAGACCTCCAAAACCCAGCCTGCCGATGATGTTTCGGTCAACGCCAAACTCCTGGAGCAGGGCGGCTTTGTGCAAAAAGTAATGGCCGGTGTATACACCTTTCTGCCGTTGGGTTTGAGGGTGCTTTCTAAAATAGAAAATATAGTCCGCGAAGAAATGAATAACGCAGGCGCCCAGGAGATGCTGATGCCGACGCTGCAGCCCAAAGAAAA
>JAGWQI010000058.1 GCA_028870105.1 Patescibacteria group bacterium | reverse complement strand
AGAATTTTACTTTTGCTTACACCTCGGCCAATAATGGTTCTTATCAGGTGCCAGTGCCGACTTTAAATTTGCAGTCCGGTTACTACTATTCGTCTGGCGATCGTCATTATTTCGCAGTGCGGCCGGACACTTGTGACATTACCGAAATTTATAATTCCGGCGCCAACTCGCCCGGCTTTGACATTTTTCCCAAATCTTCTTCCGGCCTGCGCTATAACGCCATGACCGGCGCCTTGGCCAGCTACTATCATGGTGGCACGAACGCAGCCGGGATGTTCATGATCCCGAACTCCTTGCGCACGCAGGAGGTTATGAAGGCTTTGGCCACGGGAGCCGGCGTTGTACCTCATCCGATAAACATCACTTTGCATAATTACACCCAGCTTGGCGGCGGTCCGGAGTGGCCGGCCACGGCTATTGCAGTCAATGCTTCCGGTGTTATTCCTTACGGTGCGCGTTTTAGGCTGAAGTCGTCTTATACTTACACTGGCAGTAATCCGGTAACTGCAATTTTAATTAATACCATGAAGCAGTATGGCTTCATTGTTTCCGATGGCGGGTATTCGTTGGACACTTATGGGCTCGATGCTGATAACGCGCCGCCGCAAATGCAAAGTGCCTTAAAAGAGATATTGGGATACGGCGTGAATTTTATGAATAATTTTGAGTTCGTTAAAGAGTCGGATTTGGCCCCTAGCGTGACCACCGATGCAGCCGGCGGGCTGGTGGATCCAAGCAAGGCCGCGGCTATTTCCGGATTTGTCATGCCGCAGTTTGCGCAAGTTAACGTCACCGATACCAGCGGCGCCACCAGCACCATGCGGGTGCTTTTAAAGGGCGCCACAGTGGATTTTGAAAAGAGCCTTTACGCGTTTATGGCCGGCGCCTCGGCCTTTCAGCTGCCGTACCATATTTCCGGCTTAAGCGATGCTTCCGTAACCTGCAGCATGTCGCCGGCTTTGGGCACCTTGGACGCCGCCACTTGTACTTACACGCCGCCGGCCACCATTAGTTCGCCAACTATGACCACAGTTATTGTGACGAGCAACGCCCAGCCGTCAGTGAAGACTGAAACGCAGGTGGTGGTCTTGCCGGGAGGCACGTTGAATTTGTTGCCGGCTAACCCCGGTAATTTTACCGACAGCCATGGCCAGCAGTGGTGGACCGTTAGTCCCAACACCGGTTTTCCGGTGGCGGAATTTGGCGGCACGTTAACAGCTTTGTACCAAGACGCGCCGACCAGCCTAACCGACTGGCAGCTGTATGGTTATGGCTATCATCCGCGCGGGGACATTGGTATTGATTTGCAGGTGCCGCCGGGGGATTATCAGATTACGGTTAAAGCGTTAAGTACCTCTTCGCACAGTTGGGAACACTTAGAGAGCCAGGGTGCGGTAATCTATCCGAATTTTGACACATATAATATAGCCGGCGGCACGGCTAATGTGCCGGCCGACTTCTTGATGCCAGCCGTAGTTGGAGCCGACGGACACTTGAGCATTTACGCCAGGAGGCGCGACGGTTACGGTAATCCGCCGGTCTTTGGCGCTGATACCGCTACCAAATTAACCGCGGTTTCCATTCAGGCGGCTGCCGATACCACGCCGCACATTTCGATTACTCCGTCGGTGGCGCCGGTGTCTGTGACTCCCGGCCAGACCCAGCAATTTACCTGCATTGGCTGGTACATGAGCAACTCCTGCAGCTGGGCGGTAAGTTCCGGCCCGGGCACAATTAATAGCAGCGGTTTATACACCGCGCCGTCCACGCCGCCGAGCGCCGACACCGCCGTGACGATTACTGCCACCAGTTTGGCCGACGGTACCAAGACGGCCACTGCTTCGCTGACCTTAACTTTCGGCAGCATTACCGTCTCGCCGGCCAAAACCACCACTGACCGCGAACTGACCACTAACTTTAGCGGCGCGATCAATGGTGTCAGTTACGGCAACGTGACCTGGTCAATTAGTCCCAGCGTCGGCTCGATCAATCCCACCACCGGTGTTTACACCGCGCCGCATACTTTGTCGGCCACCACTACGGTCACCGTGATTGCCACTTCCAATGACAATCCGTCCAATACCGGCGCCACTACCATTACTATCCGGCCCGAGCCGCTGCCAATCTATCTGGCTCCAGGGCTTGGCTACCCCACTAATTTAACCGATAGCAGTGGAATTTATTGGACTCCAGGGCTGCAGTACTTCTCGTGCACCGGCGGGCAGTGTTATCCCAACAGCAACGGCGGGGCGCTGGTCGACACCAGCCTGACGCTGCCTGGCTCCAGCACGATTCTTCCGCCAGTAGAAGAAGTCAGCGCCACTACTTTGCGGATTTGGCAGGGGGTGCAGCGCGGCAGTGTCTATGCGCCACCGCCGCAAACGGATTTTACTTATACTTTCCCGCTGCCTAACGGCAGTTACCAGTTGGCTTTGGCTTTTAATTCCGGTAAGGGCTTGAGTGACCCGACCGACCAGTCGCACAACGGACAAAATATTTACGTCAATGGCACCAAGTGGCTGAGTGATTTTAACTTGGTGCGAGATTGCGGCGGCACAAATTTGGCCTGCAGCCCGGCGCCGTTGACTGTCAGCGTGACCAATAACAAGCTGGCGGTAATGTTTGAATCCAATTATGCTCCGCACTTGAATAATCCCAGTAATACCTATGTAACCCCAGGAGTCAATTTGATTCGTGTTTTGCCTTTGCCTTCGGCGGGCGTGTCCCTAGCAAGCCCGGCTGACGGCCAATCCATTGGCAGTACCGCCATTCTCTCGGCCGTTTTTTCCGGCAGCGCCACTGTTGCCGGCGTGACTTTTTATCTCGACGGCACTACGCCTATAGGTTCGGAGGTTACGGCCGCCTCCTCGCCGAATACTTACAGCCTTAATTGGAATTCGTCCGCGGCGGCCGAGGGCAGCCACACCCTGACGGCCGTGGTGCGCGACACTTCCGGCGGCTATGCTACGTCTTCTCCGGTTTCAATTACAATCGACCGCACGGCCCCAACCATCCCGACCGGCTTAAACGGTACGGCCGCGGCCCCTACCGAGGTCGGCTTGTGGTGGACAGCGGCTACCGACAACATTGGTGTGGCCGGCTACCACGTTTACCGCGGCGGCACGCGGATTGCCACGACCACCACCACTTCTTATTCCGACACTGCGCTTGCCGCGGACACCTCTTATTCCTACACGGTTTCGGCCTTTGACGCGGCCGGCAACGAATCTCCGGTAACCACCGCTATTTCCGTTACCACCCAAACCGCCAACAACACCAGCAAGAATTACGTGGCGCCAAGCAATGTTATTACCAATTTTGCCGCCCGGGCCGGCGATTCTCAAGCCGCTTTGACCTGGGTTAATCCCAATACGGACAGCGGCTGGGTTAAAACCGAGATCGTTAGATTGACCGGTGCCGTTAGCGCTCCCGATTTGTCCAGCGGCACTAAAGTTTATGAGGGTACGAATCAATTTTTTGTGGACACCGGTTTAAAAAATGGCATTACTTACAACTATGCGGCTTTTGCCATCGACCAAAAAGGCAACGCCGCCACTCCCGTAACCACTTCGGTTACCCCGACCAGCACTCCGAATACGCCGCACCAAACTACTCCGGCTGCTACCTCCGGCACTTATTTAATTAACGACCATGGCACAATCTATTTGGTGCAAGGCGGCGTGCGGCACGGTGTGACTGATCCGGGCATTTTGTTCTCTTACGGTTTTGACTTAAAGGCTGCTTCGGCCGCCACCGATGCCGATTTGACCCTGCCGCAGGGACAGTTGCTTACGCCGGGCGACGGCAGTTTGGTCAAGTCCAAAGCCGACCCCACCGTCTATTTGATTTCCGGCGGGCAGCGTTATGCGTTTACTTCGTCGGCGGTGTTTTCCGCTTTGGGCTTTAAGTGGAGTTCGGTGCAAACCGTGACCAATCCCGAAATGCAGGCTTTGCCCAAGGCCTCTCTTTTAAACGACGGCAGCGCCGCGCATTTACCGGGTTTGGACGTTAACGACCACGGCACGATTTACTGGATCGCCGGCGATTTTAGCCGCCAAGCTTACCCCTCGCTGGATGTTTATAATTCTTGGCACCGCAGTGGCGATTTTTCCTGGGTGGTGCCGGCCAACCAGGCCGACCAGGCACTGGTGGTAAAAGGAATGGTGACTCCGCGGGTGCTGGGACGCTAGTTTCCGTAAAATTTTAAAAGGCTCATCCGCCGGCCGGCGGATGAGCCTTTGTTTTATGTTAGCACTTATTCTTTCAGCCGAAACAGCCATAGCGTTAGCGCCAAAACGGCAATGAGCCACAGCGTTAAGTAAAAAATATCCCAGCCAATTATGGCCGCGGCAAACGGATGCAGGTAAGCCTGCCTAAGGCCGTCGGCCAAATAGGTAATGGGTAAAAGCCTGGCAAAGACTTGCAAGCCGTGCGGCAGCGCGGAAATGGGATAAAAAATATTGCCCAAAAAGGTCAGCGGCAAGCCCACGGCCGAGGTTAGCGGCGCGGCCGCGTCGTAACTTTTGGCAAAGTTGGAAATGAGCAGGCCGATCATTAAAAAAATGGCGCCGCCTTCCAGTATCAAAACTAAAATAGACAGCAGGTTCATTAAAGATCCGGTAAAGCTGGCTTTAAAGACCAGCGTGCCCAGCAAGGTTAAAATTATTACTTGTCCGATTACAATGGTCAGCCGGGCGCAGACGAGGCTCAGTGCCAGCTGCCACTGCTTAATGGGCGTGGCCATGAGCCGTTTAATAATGCCGCGCGATTTTAAGTCCACCATCCAGTAAGCCAGGGAATAAATCCCGCCCTGCATAATGGTCATGGCAATAATGCCCGGCAAGACGAAGTTGGAGTACTTTATTTGTCCAGCCAAGCCTGCGCTTATGGGTAGCATCGACAGGGCCACGTAAATAAAGGCCGGCATGAGCACGGTCCAGTAAAAACCTTCCTTCTCGCGGAAGAACATTTTAAAGTTGGCCAGGAAGAGTTGGTAAAAACTTGACATAGTAAATGACAAAAATTAAATAAATGACAAAACTGACAAAAATAGTGGGAAAACAATTTTTTTAATTTTCATCGTTTTTGTCATTTTTGTTCATTAAGTTACTCCTCATATTCTTTTCCGGTCAAGTCCAAATACACGTCCTCCAAGGTGGCGGTTTTTACGGTAAAGCCATAAAAGGCAACGCCGCGCTGTTTGAGCAGTTCTACAACCGCGGAAATTTTGTCCAGGCTGGTAATTTCCAAAATGACTTTGGGATAAGCGGCGTGGACTTTTTTAACCTCGGCTATGGAGCTGAAAAAATCGGCGGTGAGTTTTTGGTCGGTAAAAAAGGAGATTTGGGTGGTGTCGGACAGTTTGTCTATTAATTTCTTCGGCTCGTCTATCTCCAAAATTTTTCCTTCATCCATAATGGCTACGCGGTGGCACAAGAACTCGGCCTCTTCCATGTAGTGGGTGGTTAAAATAATGGTGATGCCGCGGCTGTTTAAAGTTTTGACCAGCTGCCACATGTCGCGCCGGGCTTTGGGGTCCAGGCCGGTGGTCGGCTCGTCCAAAAATAAGATTTTGGGTTCGTGCACCAGCGAGGTGGCAATGGTAAAGCGCTGCTTCTGACCGCCGGAAAGATTGGCAAACTCCTCGTTTACTTTGTCTTGTAAATCCACCAGCTTAAGCAGCTGCATTTTGTCATTCCCGCGAAAGCGGGAATCTTTTATTTTAGATTCCGGCTCGCTTCCGCCTGCGGCGGATTTGGCCGGAATGACATCGCGGGAGGAATAGAATGATTTAAATAGGTCAAGCAATTCGCCCAAACTTAAGTGGTGCAAGTATTGGCTTTGCTGGAGCTGGATGCCAATGCGCTCTTTAATATCATCTGGATTTTTTAAATTATCAAACCCCAGCACGGTCACGGTGCCGGAGGTTTGCGGCTTTAAGCATTCAATAATTTCCAAGGTGGTGGTTTTGCCCGCGCCGTTGGGGCCCAAAATGCCAAAAACTTCGCCCTGGTAGACGTCAAAACTCGTGCCTTTAACGGCCGCTAAAGTTTTGCCTTTACTTAACTTGTAGGTCTTGGTTAAATTTTTAACTTCAATGACCTTATTCATGCGTTCAGTATATCATTTTTTACCCTTTTGAATAAGCCAGACAATGGTGGTATGATAGGGGTGTGCTTACAGGGCGATGAAGTTTTGCCTTGGGTATTGTTTAATCAAAAAAGTTGTGGATAAATAGGGTCGTTAGTAAGGAAACCCGCAATTTTTAGCTGTTGACATAGGGTGAACGATTGTATACTATTTAATTAGAATACCAATGAGTATGAACAAGACGCTTAAAAAAACAAAAATGTCTAAGATACTCGAGCATATAACAAACAAACCTTATTTCGTTAAGGGTAGCTTTGTATTGTACAATGAAAATTCTTTAGAAATCTTAGCGCAACTCCCGGATAATTCCGTGGATATGGTTTTTGCCGACCCGCCCTACAATCTTTCTAACGGGGGCTTCACGGTGCACGCCGGTAGAATGGTTAGCGTGAATAAGGGGGAGTGGGACAAGAGCAAGGGTTTTAGGGATGATTACGAATTTCATTATAAATGGTTAGAAGCTTGCAAGCGGGTATTAAAACCCGAGGGCAGTCTTTGGGTGAGCGGGACTTATCATTCTATATATCAATGTGGTCATGCTCTGCAAGCCTTGGGTTATCATATTTTAAACGACATATCTTGGTTTAAACCAAACGCCTCGCCAAACTTAAGTTGCCGATTTTTTACTGCCAGCCACGAAACTTTAATTTGGGCCAGGAAAGACAAAAAAGCCAAGCACACTTTTAACTACGATTTAATGAAGAACGGCTTGTGGCCTGAAGACTTTTTAAAGAAGGAAGGTTTGCAAATGCGTTCGGTTTGGTCTATTCTAACGCCAAGAAAATCCGAAAAGAAGTTTGGCAAACACCCCACGCAAAAACCAATAGATTTGCTTAAGCGCATTGTACTTGCCAGCACCAAAGAAGGGGACGTGGTTTTAGATCCTTTTACTGGCAGCTCTACTACTGGTATTGCCGCGGCTGCTTTTAAACGAAAATTTGTTGGGATTGATATGGAAAAGAAGTATCTAGATTTATCTATTAAGCGCTACAATGAAATTAACAGCTTAATTAAAGAGCTGAACACAGTTCACCCAAAAGCCAAGACCGACAAGCAAGTAAAAACTTTGGCTAATGAGTTAGCAATTAAGCAGGCAGAATTATTTAAGTAGATTTTATGAAAATTGTAACTAGGTCCATTGCCATAAAAAATTTAAAAAAATATGTCGGCAAAGATTTGAGAAAGCTGGCCAAGGATTATAAAATTACCACATATGAAACCGGTAAACAGAACAAAGGTTGG
>JAGWQI010000057.1 GCA_028870105.1 Patescibacteria group bacterium | reverse complement strand
GGCATTTGCAGTCCCGATGCGGCACTTCCGCTGCCGGTTTGGCTCGCCCAATCACTCGGCATTTGCAGTCCCGACGGCACGGTACCGCTAGCCGACACGGCGCCAGGCATTAAAAGTAAGGTTGACGAAGCGGTGCTGGAGCCGGTGCCCCCGGCCGACACACCAGTGGGATTACCAGCCAGCACATGGACAACAAAATTCTGGGAAGCGTTCGTCGATGTCGAAGCCGCGCCGGTAGTGCTAGAGGTGCCGGCGTAATAAAACGTGCCGGCGTAATCTCCCGGCGTCAAGGACGCGTCGCTAAAATTCAAACTCAGCAATGGCCCGCTATAAACCCGGCCGGTCGGCAAAGACGACGGTAAATATTTTAAAGACCCGGCTTGGTCAACCAACGTGGTTGATAAATTACTTAAACTGACTCCGGCCGGCGCGCTGCCGAATATGGCATTCAAAGAATAAAAATTTACCGTTTGACTGCCGATATTAGTCATTTGCCCGGTCAAACTTACCGTGCTGCCAAGCGTGGTGGTGGCATTAGCCCCGTTGTCGAATATCACGGTTACGTCAGCGCTGGCAATTAACGGTAAAAAGATTGCCGCGGCGGCCACGGCCGCCCACACCCATGGATTTTTTTTCATACTTAAAAAATTATTTGTCTACTTAAAAAATTAATCAAACCCTTGGCGCGAGCTGGCCGCTATTTTATCGCATCCCGAGCCTTAGCCAAGTCGGCCAGCGCTGCCGCGGTCTGCTCGGCCTTGGGCGGCGCGCCGGCAACGTCCGCGATGCCTGGCGGGTTCCCGTGCCACAAATAATTGTTTTCCATATAACCCACGCCCTTGCCCGGGACCGTATGCGCAATGATCATCGTAGGTTTTTCGGCAGAATTTTTGGCCCTCTCGTAGGCGGCGATAATCTCGTTAAAATTGTGCCCGTTAATTTCGATTACGTCCCAATTAAACGACTCATACTTTTCCCGAAGTTTTTCAAGGGGCATCACCTCTTCCGTGCCGCCATCAATCTGAATGTTATTGCGATCCATAATCGCAATTAAATTACGCAGTTTGTATTTCCCGGCAAACATCGCCGCCTCCCAAGTCTGACCTTCCTGCTGCTCCCCATCGGACGCGATCAAAAACACACGGTTCGGTTTTTTATCCATTAAAAGCCCGTAAGCGATCCCAGCGGCCTGGCTGCTGCCCTGCGACAACGGCCCGGAAGTGGTTTCTATACCCGGGGTGCCAATATTATGCGGGTGTCCCTGCAAACGCGTATTTAATTTACGCAAAGTTTTCAGCTCGTCCTTAGGAAAATATCCGGCTTCGGCCAAGGCGCCATAAAGCACCGGGCAAATATGGCCGCAAGACAGCACCAAATAATCACGGCCGTCCCATTTGGGATTTTTGGGTTCATGGTTCATCACGCCAAAATACAAAGCCGTAAACACATCAGCCATACCCAAAGGACCGGCGCTATGCCCGCTTTTGGCCTCGGCGAGCATGTTAATTATGTCCACGCGCACGTCGTTAGCCTTAAGCTGCAGATCCGTTGTTGAAAGTTTGGTCATGTTAATTTGAATTTAAAATCGAAACAAGCTTCTCGTAGGCCGATTTGATATCCCGAGCTTTAACCAAAGCGGAACCGACCACAATTAAATCAGCACCGGCTTGAGCGATTTGTTTAATATTGGTTTCGTTAATGCCGCCGTCCACTTCTATTATAGCATCTGGCAGAAGCTTTCTCAATTCTCTTATTCTTTCCTGGGTCTGCGGCAAAAACGGCTGCCCCTGCCGGCCTGGATGCACCCCCATAATCTGAAACTGACTAACATTATCAAACTCCGCCAGCACCTCAACTTTGGTCTCTGGATTAATAACCAGCGCCGGTTTTAAACCCCCGTCTCGGATCGCCTTAACCGCTCGGTGAATATCGGCTTTAGATTCGAACGCCTCATAGTGTACGGCGATCACGCTGAAACCCGCTATTTTATAGTCTAAAAAATCCGCTGGCTGGCGCACCATTAAATGTGCCTCCCACTCAAAGGTCGGATTCAGCGGGCCAATCTCGTCCGCCGGCAACAATTTTTTTTCAATAAACTCGCCATCGCCAAAATCCACCTGGATACGCGAAAGCTCAGACAGCTTAATCACGCTGCCGATTCTTTCCAAAAACCCCTCCTTGGTCTCTTCTAAAATCGCAGGAACAATTTGCGGCATATTTTCCAAACTTACAAAGACGGACTAGCTTGCGCGTTAGCGTCCGTTCATACCTTAAAAAATTACTTAAACGTCTATTGCTCGATTTGCTTAATTTTTTCTATTCGTCTTTGGTGTCGCCCGCCTTCAAAAGGGGTCTTCAGCCAAAGCTCAATGGCCTGCTTGGTCTGATCCAGCGACAAAAATTCCGCGCCCAGAGACAAAATATTAGCGTCATTATGCTGGCGCGACAGCTCCACCAGCTTTAGTTGTCCGCCCTGATAAAGCGCCGCACGGATACCGCGGACCTTGTTGGCCACCACCGCCTCGCCCGTGCCGGATTTGCCCAAAATAATACCGCGGTTATTTGGACTTTCCGCGACCTTAAGCGCGCAGGGATACACAAAATCCGGGTAGTCGTCGTCTTGATCATACTTAAAGGGCCCGCAGTCCTCTACCTCCTGCCCTTGCTCCTTAAGATAGTTAAAAATGTTATTCTTGAGTTCGAAACCCGCGTGGTCGGATGTAATATAGATCATAGTCTTAAAGCGCAAAGCATGCGACACAAAACATGAGCCTGTGGTTAGTTTTAAACTTCGTGTTTTACCTTGCTAGATGTTAATTATCTCATTAAATTGCGCCGCGACCAAACTGGCGCCCCCGACCAAAAGCCCGTCAACGTGCTGCTGCGACAGAAACCCGCCGGCGTTAACGCCGTTAACGCTGCCACCATAGAGCACCTTCTTTACCCCGTATTTGGCTTTAATAAATATTGAAATTTTTTCCGCGTGTTCCAAAGTGGCGTTATGGCCGGTGCCAATAGCCCAAACCGGTTCATACGCAACAATGACCGAAGCAAGATTAACATCCTTTAAATCCACGTCCAACTGGCCGCGCAATACGTCTACCACCTCCAAGTCATCCTGGTCCACCGAAGTACCGTAACCAACACAAAGGATGGGAATAATTTTATGCTCGAGCAACGCGCGCAGCTTAAAATTAATCTGCCCGTCAGTCTCCCCCACTGCCCGCCGCTCGCTATGGCCAACAATGCAGTATTTTACGCCCAAATCCTTAAGCTGCAAGGGCGAGGTCTGGCCGGTAAAAGCACCTTTGTCCTGCCAAAAGCAATCCTGCGCGCCAAGCAACGGATAACTCACCTGGGACAGGTAAATATTCGGCGGGCATAACACCACGGTGTTCTTTTTGGTACGCGTAATAGAAGCCGCGAGTTTCTGCGCGTCCTTAAGCGTCGTTGGGTTAAGTTTCCAGTTGGCAGCGATAATTTTTTTCATGTTATTCTCCCCTTAAAAATTTTGCGGTTACTTCCGGCGGCATGGGATTCACCGGGATACCAGTGGCATACTCAAATCCGGCCCAAATGGTAATGCGCGGAAAAATTGTCAAATGCCAATGGAATTCCTTTTCCTCATAGGCACTGTGCATATTCTGAGATCGGCGTGCCGGCATGGTATGGATGTAAAAATTAAGCGGCGGGTCCGATAATTTAGTATAAAGCTGCCCCAAAGTCACCTTGAGCACGAACGACAAGTGCTTAATTTCGTCCTCGCTCATCTCCTCAAATCGCGCGCCGTGCCGCTTGGGCAAGATCCAGGTTTCAAAAGGGCTCCTGCTGGCGTAGGCTGAAATCACCACAAAATGCTCGCTTTCATAGACCACCCGGTCTTTTACCGCTAACTCCTCTTTAATAATATCACAATACACGCAAGTTTTATGGGTCAAATAATAATGGTAACAGCCTAAAATTTCACTGTGGATGTGTGGCGGCACTATGGGCGTGGCCAACAGTTGATAGTGCGGGTGGATAATACTGGCGCCGGCATCGCGACCGTGATTATGGAATATTTGCACATAAGCCAGTTCCGGATTTTCGTATAGGGTTTTAATGCGCTCGATAAAGGTCCGGATTGACAGCTCCACCACGGCAATAGACTGCAGCGCCACCGGCTCGTTATGCTGACGGGTAATAATTACCTCGTGCTCACCGTCGCCGCTGTGGGAAATATAAAATTCTTTATGACGATAAGTGGCCGAGTGATCCAGCGCTGCAAATTTATTTGGAATAATGCGAATTTCCCAGTCATCACCCTTGGTCGGCCGGCCGTCGGCCCGGACGCGCAAAATGTCAACGTTGGCCGCTTCATTGCCCGGACAAAAGACGCACTTCGGGTCAACCTCGGGCACGCCAAACATTACGCTGTAAGTTTTATACTCGTCGGGGCGCTTGCCGCGCGATGGCGCGATCAGCACCCAATTCCTAGTAATGGGGTTTTGTCGAAACTCAGACATCTATTTTTTATTTCCGTCCAAATAATTTTGCAGCAATATTTGCGCGGCCAGGCTGTCGATGTTTTTTTTGCTGCCACTAATATTTTCCGCCATAACGGAAGTCAGCCGCTCATCAATAATCTTTACGGACAAACCGGTCTGGGACTCCAGCCGCGATTTGAATCCGGCTACTTCTTTGGTCTTTTGTGTTTCCTGGCCACTCATATTTAACGGCCAGCCCAAAACAATTAATTTCACTTCCTGATTTTCAATTAATTGATTTAATGATTGCCAAAACTCTTTCGGCGGCAAAATAGCAAGCTCGCGCGCTAAAGTCTGCGTTTCATCCGAAATCGCCAATCCAATTCGTTTTTCGCCGTAATCGATTCCTAAAATCCGCATTGAAAGTTGAAAATTATTTGCTTTCTCCCAACGTCACCTTAACGTCCTTCTCGGAGCCGCGATGAAAAACCCGCATAGTCACCGTGTCGCCAGGACCGTAATTTTTTAAAACGGAAGATAAAATATTATCCTGGTCAACCTTCTGCCCATTGACCTGCAAGATAATGTCGTTCTCCACCAACCCGGCGTTATCGGCCGGACTGCCCGGCACCACAGCGTAATCGGTCATGCCCTGACCGTGCACCAACAACGCGCCATAGTCACGCCCTAAATTCTGCTGCTGGGCCAAAGTCGGCGTCACCATCACGTAACGCACGCCCAAATACGCGTTAATAATCTTGCCATTGGTCTGAAAACTATTAATGTCCCGCTGGGCGTCACGGGAAGGAATGGCAAAACCCACCAGTTGCCCTTGTTGGTCAATGGCCGTATTTACGCCCACAACCTGGCCGGAAACATTTAGCAGCGGCCCGCCGCTGTTGCCCGGGTTAATGGCCGCGTCGGTCTGAATGACACCGGAAAGCTGCTCCGTGCCCTGGTTGTCGCCTCCGGCGGTCACACTCCGTCCAATGCCGGAGACAATCCCGCTCGTAACAGTATTTTGGTACTGGCCCAGTGAATTGCCGATGGCCACCACGCGCTGGCCAATCTGCAGTTTGGACGAATCGGCAAAACTTAAGTACGGCGCATTATGGATATCGATTTTAACGACGGCTAAATCATTCAACGGGTCTTTGGCTAAAACTTTCGCCGTATAACTTTTGCCGTCGGAAGTAATAACCGTATAACTGGCCGTATCATCCGCGACGACATGCTTGTTGGTAAGAATTAACCCGTCGGGAGACACAAAAAACCCGCTACCCGCCCCAACCTCCTGCACATTCGGCGCCGAAGCCTGCGGCTGGGGTTGCATCTGCCGGCCGCCAAAGAAAAAATAGAACGGATCATACTGGTTCGGATCCAAACCGTATCCCGGTACCTTGCTTAAATCCTGCGAAATGATAATAGAGACCACTGCCGGACTGGCTTTCTTAACCACGTCGATAATCGCCGAATCTTCGTCCAGTGTAACCTGCTGGTTTCTAATGGTTGCCGCAGGCTGTCCAGACAAACCGCTGCGTAAAAAATAATAGCTGCTTAGGCTCCCGCCCAAAATCCCAAATAATAAGCTTAAAATAACCACGACCGCGATAGAAACCCGCGGCGCGGTGTCCGGAGTTTTACTCTCCGGGATACTTCCAAAATTAGACTGATTATTATTAAAATTATCCATAACTAAATGGCTTTTCGCTTAATTATTATAACACACCTATGTTTAATACGTAAAAAACCGCCGGTTGGTTGCCGGCGGTTTTTAATTTTTGGCCTAATTCGCGGGGGTGGTACTGGCGCCCAAATCGCAACCGCGGGGCAACTGGGCGCAAGCCTGATCGATAATGTCCTGGCTGCTGGGCGCGGGTGGCGGGGTTTGGTATTGAGTGCCTGCGATAGGCACAATTGGCGTTAATTGGCCGGCGGCCAAGCAGGTTGACTGCTCCTTGAGCACGCCGACCGTGCTCGGACTACGCGGTCCGTTGCTGGCCCCACTGAAAATAAATTGGGTCAGCAAGGTTTGCGTAATTTGCGCCACAAACTTGCTAACAAAACTGCTGGCATTACTTATGCCTAGCTGCATTATCGCCTGCAAACTCGCCTTTTCCCCGCCAGCAATACTATTAATTGAACCGACGATCGAGTTCTTTAGGCCATCACGCGGACTTTTTAGGCCGCTGCTGCTAAGCTCGCGGTCAATCGCAACCTGGGCTTGGCTCTCCGCCTGCGCCGCCAAATCCTCGTAATACTGCTCCCAGCCCGTGGGCGAAGACATAAAATCCCCGACCCTGGCCAATTTTTGGTAATACTGGGGATCGCTCGGATCCAAACTGTCCGGATTAAACCCTAAGTATTGGCTGGCCCTGGCCTGAAAAATAGTTTTAAAGTTTTGATTCTGCTGGTTGCAAGAAAATTGCGGAATGAATTGCCTGACAATCTGCTGGTCCAGCTTATCCGGCACGTACTTGGCCAAATAATCATTAGCGTACTCGCCGCTGACTAAAGCGTCGGAATAATATAAAAAGTTGGCGATTAAATAATTACTTTCGATCTTTTGGACCATCTGGCTCAAGAATGAAGCCATAAACTGCGAGAATGAACTGACAAGCCCTTCCTGGACCGCGTCCATAATTAAGCGCGGCACGTCACCGACCGTAATGGTTACGTCGCCTAAACCGAACAAAGCCTGCGCTCGCGGAATCAGGCTAAATCCGCCGTGCCGCCCATAGGCCGCATCCGCATATGCCTTGGGCAAGCCGATTTTAGCATCAGCGATCTGGTACTTGCTGACCAACGCGTCGTACGAGCTGACAAAATTTTTAAAACTCTGGTTAATGGCTAAATAACGCCCGTAAACATCGGCCCAAGGCACTTGGTTCTGTCCGGCCGTATAATTTTGCGACAACGTCAACAGCTGGCCGTAAGACTGGTAAGCCTCGAGTAAAGATTTTTGCGCGGCCACCGCTTCTTTCGGCACAGCG
>JAGWQI010000056.1 GCA_028870105.1 Patescibacteria group bacterium | reverse complement strand
GGGTGCCGTGGCAATCCAGCGGCGGCTTCGGAAACTGGATGGGTAACGGTGCTTTCCTGTATAATATATATGGCAGTAATGTTAATAGCATTACCAATACAGTACAGAATATACAGCAAAATGGATGGTCGGCAGATAATGTTATGGCTTTAGGAGCCGATGCAGCGAGCGTAGTAGCAAAGACCAGTGGGGTTATAGTTGGAGGAGCAGCAACCGGAATGGCCGCCGGAGCAGCGAGCCCCTATGTAGGTGCTGCCGCATCTAAAATTACAGCAGGTCAAATAGCAAAAGCTGGGACAGGTGTACTCTTGAATATCGGTGCAACAGCATTAGAGGGTAAAGTTGAAGGCAGAGATATTTCATGGAAAGAGTATGCTTATGCAGGGATTAGTGGAGCCGCTGTTCCAAACATCGGAGGTTCGTGGGCTGTTCGAGGTTTTTCGGGAGGATTATCAAATGCAATAGGTCAAGTCATGTTTAGGACCAGTAATGATTACGATTTAACATCAGTCGGTATATCGGCAGCAGCTGGCATGATTCCTGGAATTGGAAAATATTCGTCAGCCCCTCAGGTGTATAGATTTATGACGGAGCAAGTAGCAGTATGGACCGTGGAAACACCCGCCCAAGTAATAAATAGTGGGATTCAAAAATCATTAGAACAAAAAAAGTAACAAAAATGAACAATCAATATTTTAGGAAGGATGTATATTGGAATTATCAATGGTTTTGGGGAATATTAGGTTTCGTAGTAGGAAGCGGGTTGGTTATTTTCTTTGTACAACATAAATCGTTTAATAGTTGGATGTGGCTAATCATTATCTTAATGATTTTAGCCTTAGCTGGATTAGTAATAGAACGCAAATATCTATATTTAGCAATCAAAGAAAACAATTTCATTATAAGTAGAGTGTTTTGGAAGAATATTATCCCAATACCAGCAGTAATCGAATTCTCATACCAGTATCGGATTACGACCTATGTATTGGTAATTAAATATGAAAAGGAAGGTAAAATTAAGGAAAAAGAATTTATAATTGAAAATTATAATACAAATACGATTTTAGAGATGAATGAATCTCTAAAAAAAGTAAACCCAAAGATAGAGATAGTTATAGATGAAGGTTCTAATAAATTTCTTGAGCAAAATAAAAATGTACATAAAAAAGCACCCACTACTAAAAAAGAATGGATAACTTTTTCTATTAAATGGTTTTTAGTTGGTTTGGTTGCTACCTTCGTTATCCTGTATATCTTAGTTCCTAGATCTAAGTAGAATTCAAATAAAAAACGAGCGCATACTTTTACCGCTCGTTTTTTATTTGCAATGCTTTAGACTTAACTGGCTAGAAATTATAAACTCTACTTTATTAGCTTCGCTCGTCTGGTCAGGATCTTCGTAGGCTTTCCCCCAGGCGGGGAGGTTTTTTTATTGTCACGATTGGCGCAATTTTATCAATAGATAATGCTCATATCAGTTTTAGCACGTTCCACCAGGCGCTAACGTAGTCCGGGCGCTTGCTTTGGTACTTTAAGTAGTAGGCGTGTTCCCAAACGTCCAAGCCAAAAATCGGCTGCTGGCCGAGCATTACCGGCGAGTCCTGATTGGGGAAGCTTTGGATTAAAAGTTTGGAAGTTTTGCCGTCCCTAACCAGCCAGGTCCAGCCGCTGCCAAAAACTTTGACCGCGCTGTCAGAAAATCGTTTTTTAAATTCATCCAGCGAGCCGAAGCTCGAAGCAATTTCCTTAGAGAGCAGTTCATCCTTTTTATTGGCCGGATCAAGATATTTCCAAAACAAAGTGTGGTTTAAGTGCCCGCCACCATGGTTGCGGATTGCCGTACGGTCGGCTTCGTCTACTTTTAGATTTTGCAAATCTGCTAAAAGTTCTTCCACCGGCCGGCCTTGCAGGTCGGGGTATTTTTCCAACGCCTGGTTTAATTTATCCACGTAGGTTTGGTGGTGCTTGGTGTGGTGGATCTCCATAGTGCGGGCGTCAATGTAAGGCTCCAGAGCATCGTAGGCGTAATTGAGTTGTGGCAATTCGTGCTTCATAAGTTTGGTTTTAATGATTGATAAAGGCATTATACTTGCCTTTGACAACAAAGGCAACTTGTGGTATCATGAACTTACTTGAAATAGAGATTAATTTCCGCAGGCCCGCAGAGTGGTTTACTGGTATGCAAATTTCGTCTTTTTTAAAGTTTATTTCTTCACTTTCCTTGTTAGCCCGTCAAAGTGAACTTACAGAAAAGATTGCTCGCTAATTTATAGAAAATTAGCGGTTTTTGCCTACCTTGCCTTGCGCGCGCGGATGTAAGGTATTTTTATGATTGTGATTTATATTGCGGTCGGTTTGGTGGCCGGTTTTGGAGTGGGCTATATTTTGCGTCAAAGTTTGGTTAGCCGCCGCGTGGTCGGCGCGGAAGCTCGCGCCGAAAAGATTTTGGAGGACGCCAAGAATAAAGAAAAAGAAATTTTGCTCGAAGCCAAATCCCGCAGCCTGGAAATGATCGAGCAGGCCAAAAAGCAAGAAGCGGAGTTTCGTTCCCAGATTGTCCGGTTCGAGGAACGCATTGACCGCAAAGAAAAAGACTTAGACCAAAAGTCGACCCAGCTTGATCGACAGAAGCAAGAGTTGGAAAATAAAACCGTCCAAATTAAGCAAATTCAGGAAGAAGTTCAGGCTTTGCGCCAAAAACAGTTGGATAATTTGCAAAAGATCGCCGGGATGACCAGGGAGGAGGCCGCCAAAGTATTGCTGGATAACGCCGAGAAGCTGGTTAAGCAAGACATGGTGTCGCTGCACAAGAAATTGCTGAATGAGACCTATGAGAACGCCGAACGCGAAGGCCGCAGCATTGTGGCCCAGGCCATTGAACGCGTGGCCAGCGAGGTGGCTTCGGAAGTCACCACTACGGTAGTACAAATCCCGAGCGAAGAAATGAAAGGACGCATTATTGGCAAGGAAGGCCGCAACATTCGCGCCTTTGAGCAAATGATGGGCGTGGAAATTTTGATTGATGACAGCCCGGACACGGTGGTAATTTCGGGTTTTAACTCCATCCGCCGGCACATTGCCAAGCTGACTTTGGAAAAATTGGTGGCCGACGGGCGCATCCACCCCGCCCGTATTGAAGAGGCTTACGAAAAGAGCAAGGCCGAGATTAACGAACAAATTAAGCAGGCCGGCGAGCAGGCGGTTTACGAATTGGGTATTCCAAATTTCCCGCCAAAATTGGTGCACTTAATTGGGCGGCTGATGTTCCGCACTTCTTATGGCCAGAACATTTTGCGCCACAGCGTGGAAATGGCCAAACTTGGCGCGATTATGGCCGAGGAACTTGGCGCCGACGTGCAGATTACCAAGCAAGGGTGTTTGTTGCACGATGTTGGCAAGGCCTTGGACCAAGACCTGGAAGGCAGCCACGTGGAACTGGGCAAGAAAGTCGCGGAAAAGTTTAATTTGGACCCGCGGGTCATTGAGGCCATATCCTCGCACCATCATGACACCGACGTTACCGGTAAATCGGCGGCGGCCCAGAGCGTGGAGGCGATTATTGTGGATGCCTGCGATAATATTTCCGGGGCTCGTCCCGGCGCGCGCAAGGATACCCTGGAAAATTACTTAAAGCGCCTTACCGACCTGGAAAATATTGCCAACAGCTTTGAGGGCGTGGAAAAAACCTACGCCATCCAAGGCGGCCGCGAGATTCGCGTGTTCGTCCGGCCGGAGAAGTTAGACGATTACGCCTGCCAAAAATTGGCGCGCGACATTGCCAACAAACTGGAGCAAGAACTTAAGTTCCCCGGTGAAATTAAAGTCCACGTTATTCGCGAGACGCGCGTCGTGGAGTACGCTCGATAAAATTATTATTAAATCATTATTTATGGAAGGACAAAATTTGGCAGCGTCGGCCGGGAGCCCGGACCAGGCTGCGGTGAGCGTATCTTATTTTAAGAACGTGCCAGTTGGTTACTTGCTGACCTTGGCTTGGTTTTCTTACACGGCACTAAGCGCGGCCGCTGCGCTAAGCGCGATTTTTTACCTTTGGCCAATATTGGTAAACGGGAATATTTATCAATATGTATTTAGCACCCCGGCCATTCTTTTGCCGGTTTTGCCAGTCTTGGCCGGATTTGTGAGCATTGCAGTTTGGATCGGGCTGGTGAAGCAGCGCGCTTGGACTAGAATTGTGGCGGTGGTTTGGTACTTGCTTGCTTTACCGTTTTTTGTGTTTATCCTTTATTCAATTATTGCGGGAGGGGCCATGAGCGGTTTGGGCGGATTCTTCTTGTCGATCTTCAGCTCGTCGGTTATTACGTTGGTTATCCATACCGCGGCTTTGTATTATGTTTTAGCCAGAGTCAAATACGTTTAGTGAATGGCAAAGGTATTATTTATTGGCGATGTGGTGGGAAAGTCCGGGCGCAAAATTTTGCGCGAGGTCTTGCCGCAGTGGAGGGAGAGCTACCAACCGGACGCGGTTATTGTTAACGTTGAGAACCTGGCGCACGGCAAAGGCGTGACCATGAATACCTTAAGCGAGCTAAGCGGCCTTGGGATTGACTGCTACACTTCGGGTAACCACGTGTTTGATAAAGGGGACTTGTCCGCGGAGTGTTTTGAAAAGTTTCCGAACTTGATTCGGCCGGCGAATTTTGAAGGGCAGCTGCCGGGGCACGGGTATTACCGGTTTGCCAAGGCTGGGCGCCAATATCTCATTTTCAACCTCAACGCCCTGGTTTTTATGGAAAACCAGTTTGATGGGCCAATAGCTAACCCTTTTTTGGCCTTAGACCGCCTGCTAGTTGAGCAATCGCAAAAGAATGATATAATAATAGTGGACTTCCACAGCGAAGCTACCAGCGAAAAAATTGCCTTTGGTTTGTACGCGGACGGAAGAGCTACGGCAATTTTTGGCACTCATACCCACGTGCCTACGGCCGACGCCCGGGTGCTTTCCGGGGGTACGGCGTATATCTCCGACGTCGGCATGACCGGCGCGCGCGACGGCGTGCTGGGAGTAAAAGCCGGCAATGCGCTAAAGAAATTTTTAGACCCGTCTGTGAAGTTTAAGAACGAGCCGGAAGAGGACGGGGTAATGCAAATTAACGGGGTGCTGGTGGAAGTCGATGAAAATCAGAAGGCGGTAAAAATAGAAAAGTTATACGAAGAAATTTAATTATTAAAATATCAATATGAAAAGAGTTATTTTTTTAATAGTAGGTGTGTTAAGCCTTCTCTTTTCACTTTTCAATTTACTGGCTTTTTTGATTAATTTTCAGTCAGTGCATGCAAATTGGGGCAATGTTTGGCTCTATTTATTTGCATTTTTAGTTCTGAAGGTTGGGACTTTTGGTGTTATTGATGTTTGGGCTAACTTAATAGTAGGTATGCTTTTCTTACTGTTAACAATCTATTTCTTTTATAAATTTTCAAAAAGTAAAATTTTGGCATTTCCAATTACAAAATAAATAGATTCCCGCTTTCGCGGGAATGACAAGGAGAGGAAAGTGGCCCATTTTATTAACCCATCGTTAGTCGTCGCCCAAACCGGGCTAATGCAGGCGCAGGTCGTGGCCGACCTGGGCTGCGGCAACGGGTTTTACGTGCTGCCGGCCGCCCAGATGGTCGGGCGCGAGGGCACGGTTTATGCCGTGGACGTGGTGGAAAATAAATTGGCGGCTACGGTTTCTATTGCCAACCAGTTTGGCTACAAGAATGTGCGTGTGGTCAAGGCTGATCTGACCAAGCCGCTGCTGGACATCCCGGAAAATTCCTGTGACTTGGCGATTGTCGGCAATATCCTCCACGAGATCAAGCAAAAAGAAAGCTTAATTAAAAACGTCTACAGGATTTTAAAACAGGGCGGCCGGGTTATGGCCGTGGAATGGAAGCGGACCGCCACGCCGTTCGGACCGCCGCTTGCTAACCGTTTGGAGCAGCAGGCCTTGGAGGTTATGCTGATGCAGGCGGGTTTGCGCAAAGTCAAGGAATTGCAGGCCGACGGTTACCATTACGCGGTGCTGTTTGAAAAGTGACGGTAACAGTTAGCCGCGTTGTCGCCATCTTGAGGCCTGAGCGCGGCCGAGGGGGGTGGTTCATACTTAATAAATTATTGATAATCGTTAGTATTCGCAATTTGCAATATTCACACCTATGAATTTACTCAAAAATCTTTTCACGGTCGATTACATGTTTACGGTGAAAGCGGTGTTGGGACGTTCGGATAAATTATTTGTGTTGCTTGGCGGCATTGCCTTGGTTTTGGCGATAGTCATGAAAATTGCGGCCGCTACCGCCCCGACCCCCGTGGACAAGACTTACCGCCAAAAATTTTTTAACCTGCTGTTGACTTTGGGGTTGTGGGAACTCGTGTGGTTTGCCTGCCGTTACGAAGAGGCCAGGTTTTTTGGCAGCCACTTTATGGCGTGGCTGGGTTTTTTGGTTGCCGCAATTTGGTTAATTTATTTGGTTATTGAGATGGCCAAAAATTATTCTTCGGCAAAACAGTCGTGGGAAAAAGAACAGGTCAGGCTTAAGTATTTGCCCAGGTAGCGGTTAGTTTGTAGTTTTTAGGCGGGAGCGATTTGGTTTATATGTTGGATTGGCTTAAAAAACCATCGGGAGCCCTTAAGACTCTAGGGCAGCGCGGCGAGGAATTTGCCCAGCAGGATTATCGCCAAAGAGGCTATAAAATTATTGCCGCTAACGAGTTCAACAAAACCGGCAAACGGCTGGGCGAAATTGATTTTATCGCCCAAGACCGCCAGCGGATCGTGTTTGTGGAAGTTAAGACCCGGACGGCCGGCGTAAGCCGGTTTGGCAGCGGCATCGAGGCGGTTGATGGGTTTAAGCAGGCTAAAATATTGCGCGCGGTTAAGTCGTATTTGCTTTCCCATCCCCAGTATCGCGGTTTGCGGCCCAGCATTGACGTTTGCCAGGTGGACTACCGGGAATTTGACAATTCTCAATTTTGTGCTAAAATAATAGCGAATGGAGTTGAAGACTGGGACTAATTTGACGAGCGGTGCTCGTTATTTTTTTTCCTCAACCCCTGACAACTTAATAACAATTAAATATGATCCACGAAGTTGCTAATCGTCACCAATTGCACAACCGGGCATTCGTGATGTTAGCGAAGATTCGTGAATTAGTGGACAACAATGAACGAACAACTGGAGCAAGCGCTAGAACAATTAGCGGAAGAAAAAGGGATTTCCCGCCAAGAACTCATTGGCATGATTGAGGCATCTTTGGCCGCGGCTTTCCGTAAGGATTACGGGCAAAAAAACCAGAACATTGTGGTGGAATTCAACCCGGAAACCATGGGCACGAAAGTGTTTGACGTTAAAACCGTGGTAGCCACGCCCGAGGAGATGGAAGAGGACCCGCAAAAATTTGTGGACGTAGAGACCGCCCAAGATTTAAAAAAACACGCCAAGGTTGGCGACGAGATTCGCACGGAAATTACGCCTAAAACGGGAACCAACTTTGGGCGCATCGCGGCACA
>JAGWQI010000055.1 GCA_028870105.1 Patescibacteria group bacterium | reverse complement strand
GCAATGACACCTGGATGGATTACTATTAATTCTTTTTACTTATTACCACCTGACTTGGTCTAATAACCTTCCCATTCAATTCGAACCCGCTTTGCAGCTCGTCAATCACCATGCCGTCGTCTTCGTCTGACATTACTTCTTTTACCGCTTCATGGAAGTTTGGGTCAAATTTTTTACCGATGGCGTGAATTTTCTTTACGCCCAGTTCTTCCAGGACTTTGTCTAACTGTTTGACTATACCATTTACCCCGGTTTGCCAGTTCTGATACTGCTTAGCAAAGTCCTGTTCGCTATTGCCTGTTGCCTGCTGGCTAAATACGGGCAGGTGCCGCAGCGCCTGTTCCAGCGTGTCGATGGTCGGCAAAAGCTTAACCACCGTGACTTCCTTGGCAAACTCGAGTAGCTCCTTTTTTTCGGCCTCGGCGCGCTTTTTAAAATTCTCAAAATCCGCCGCCGTCCGCTTCCAGCCGTTCATGGCCGAATCCAGGTCTTCCTGAAGTTTGTCTAAAGTAATTTCCTCGTCCAGGTCGTTTTGAGCTTGATCGTCAATCATAAATTCGAAATGCGAATCTCGAAATCCGAAAAATATTAAAATTTATAACTTTGAAAATTCGATTTTTTTCGAATTTCGTGCTTCGGATTTATTTAATTAAAAACAGCACCGCCACTGCCGCTCCTCCGCCCAAAAGTTTGGCAATGTATTCCATTAACGACAAATTTTTTTCGTACCTCATGCTCTTGGGGCCGATAAGCCCGATTACGCCTTTTTTGCCGCTGGGCAGTTTAAGGCCACTAATTATCATGGAGTAGTCGCTCTTTTTGGACAGGCTCAATTCTTTGCCAATAAAAGTTTCCGGTTTGCTGGACGAGGCGTAATCCTGCATCATTTTTTCGGCGTACTGGTCTATGTTGTCAAAAAATTGCGCAATCTCTTTGGCGTCTTCCGCCGGCAGCGCGGGGTTGTCTAAAATGTTGGACAGGCCGGTAGTGGACATTTCTTCCGGGAACAGGGCAAAGCTGGCGGTTTGGGAGTGTTCGGACAAAAGCTTGGCAATGCGCCGGCCCATTTCCGCGTGCGCGATTTGCAGCTTCATCATTTCGCGCTTTAGCACGTCCTGCTCTTTTAAGGTCAGCTGAACGCGGTCCATTAACTGGTTAACAAAAAACCGAAAACCCTTGTCAGTCGGCACGCGGCCGGCCGAGGTGTGGGGCTGGGTAATGTAGCCGTTTTTTTCCAGCACCTGCATTTCGTTGCGAATGGTGGCTGGGGAAACGTCAAAATTGTACTTGCCCGCCAAGTCCTGGCTGGCTACCGGTTCGCAGCTGTCGCAATTTTCTTTGACAATCGCAGCCAAAATTTTGGCTTGTCTGGGAGTAATTTCGGAATTTTGGTCCATATTACTTAACACTAATGATTGTATAATGATATTACTATTATCACTCTCCACTGTCAAGTGATAATCCCTACTCCGCCAAGACTTCGTAGGACGAGCTTTAAAATGATATCCAAATATACTTTTACTCTCGCCCTCCGTAGCTTTAGCGCAGGAGGGTCAAGTGATAATTACATCCGCACCAGGCCAGCGTTTAAACCCTAAGGTTATACCAGATAATAACCACTCCTTACTTCAAAAAAGCTCTGCCATAACATGCCCTGGGCTTATTTACAAAAGCCTACCAGGCCACTATAATATCAACCAAAGGAGGTATGCGGTGAAACCCTTAGTTTTACATACCAACGAGACCAAAGCCCGCGAACTGCTACAGTCGCTCGGGCTTGACGTAGACAGCTTTTCCTACGTTTCTTCCCGCCAAACCGCGCACAAGCGGATCGTCAGCGAGCAGCCGGATACGGTGCTTATGGACTGGTGGGGATTCGGGGCAAGCATCGTTGACCTGCTATTCCGGGTCAACCCCGAGGCGGCGGTCATAGTGTTCGCCAACGTCCCTGATTACGTGCTGCCGGAAGAGTACGGCGAAAAAGCCGCCTTGGCGATAATTCACCAGAGCCGGTGGCAAAACCTCAAGCCCGCCAGGCGCTTGACTAGCTGTGTCACCTAAAGGCGGAACCTTCCGCCTCCTTTTTTTTGAAAACTTACTCAACATTAAACACGACACGAAACAACATTTATGAACAACGCACCCAAAGCGGACATTAACGAAAAAGAGTTAAAACAAAAACTCACGCCCGAACAGTACCGCATTTTACGCGAGAAAGGCACGGAGGCGCCCTTTAGTTCTCCCCTTTTGGACATTCACAACAAAGATGTAATGTTTAAATGCGCGGCCTGCGGCAGCCAGCTGTTTAGTGCCGAGACCAAATTTAATAGCGGCACCGGCTGGCCGAGCTTTGACCAGGCCCTGCCCGGCGCCGTAGAATTCCACGACGACAACGCCCATGGCATGCATCGCACCGAGGTTACTTGCGCCAAATGCGGCTCGCATTTAGGCCACGTGTTCGATGACGGGCCCAAGGAAACCACGGGCAAGCGCTTTTGCATTAACGGTGCCTGTTTGCTGGCGGAGAAAAAATAAGCACTGCAAATTACAACAGCCCCGCTCTCTGGTAAAAGAGCGGGGCTGTTTGCTTAGTAAAGCCTCAAAACAAGCTAGGGATTTCCCTTGGCTTTGCCGCCGGAGGCCACAAAACTGACGCAGTCCCCTTGGTTCTTGAAAGCTGAACCGTCGGGATGCACATAATTTTGCCAGCCGCCGAGCTTGCACTGGTCTTTGCTCGTGGGCGTGTTGTCAACAGTCACCATCCAAATAACACTCCAAGGGCTTAAGTTGCCATCGGCATCTTTGGCCTGCACGTGCCAATAGTAGACGCCTGCCGGCGTGCCTGGGGTGGCGATTTGCGACGCACCCAACGGACCGGAAGTATAAACCGGGCTGACAAACGAGCCGTCCGGATTCAAGGCGCTAGAGTGAGAAGACTGGTAGACATAAGTAATGCCGCCAGCCGGATCGCTAACGTCGCTCCAATCAATGGAAGTTAACCCTGCCGTAGTCGTGACGGTGCCGTCAGGCGGAGACAATGGTGTTGGGGCAGCCAGGCACATCTTGTTCCAAACGATAACGTATTTGTCTTCCGTCAAATTAGAGAAGCTGGGCGCCGTCAAAGTTGGCGTTGCCTGCGACGCTTCGGTAAAAGTCGAGCCGGTGGTATAACCAACTAAGGCATAAGGCTGCCCGGTTGAACAATCGGCTCCAACGACCGCGCCGCTGGTATCCTCACTTGTGCTGTAATCAGCACCCATGGTCATATTGGCGGTAACGGCCTCATAGGAGTTAGGGCTATTAAAGCCAACCGGGCTGAGCGTGTAAGAACCGCTGCCAGAGCCAATGTTTGCCGCTGACCACGAAGCGGTCATGGGAAACGCGTTGTTATTGGCAGATGCCGCCGTGGCCATATGTCCATCAATGAATTTATCGATGGTCACCTTAGCGGTAGAAGCCGGTATTGATCCGGAGGATTCCGACAGATTGTCGAACAAGTAACCGTAGCCCAGGGTAGCCGGCGCTGGCGCGCCGCCGGTGCGGAACAGCACGGTTTTGACTATCCGCGGCGACTGCTCGGCCGAAGCCTCGCTGTCGTAGCGATAATAGTTCTCCCAGGACGTGCCGGTATGCACCAAATTGCCGTCAACATAGACTTTAACCACGTCGTTAGACGGGCCGTCGTAAAAGTCCATGGTCAATTTAACGGTGTGCGGCACGCTGCGGCTGTAGGTGCCCAAATCGGTTGGTACAAAGTTAGCCGGATTGGAAGTGCCTTGGACGTCGTAGAAGATCATATCAATGCCGGTTGGCTCATCGGAGAAGCCAACGTAGCTCATGCGCGAACCGTCGCCGCGGTCCGGGGAGACCGAAACGAACAATCCCGGCTGATAAGTTTGCATCGTGGAAGCAATGTCAAACTGCATCTCAAAATGCGGCTGCAGGGTACCAACAGAAAAGCTGCCAGCAGTGGCGCCGGTTTCCCCGGCCGCATCAGTCAGCGGTTTGGCAAACGTCTGGTCGCCAAAACAGCCGCTGGTCACGGCATTAGAAATGCGCAAGGACTGGTCGCCAAACCCGGTCACGCCGGTGCTGCTGGCCACGGCATGGTCGTACACTGCGCAGCCTGACCCGGCCGCGCCCAAACTGGTCCAACCATCCTGTCCATTAATTACGCCGAGCGTGTACGGCGGATTTTCGAAGTTAATGATTTGACTGTCAGCCAAGGCCGATGTTAGCGGGAATGCCAAGCCGGACAATCCCATGGCCAGAGCAGAGATTAAAGAAATTATTTTTTTCATAAATTTTCAATTATTAATTATTTATTACTCTCGACCTTTTTAATACTTATATAATTATTATACCAGCTCTGGCTGCTTAGCTCAAAAAAATTGGCTCTTGATTATGCACTTTTTATCCCCTCAAAATAAACAGGCTGCCCGCTTAAAATACGAATGCAAAGAAAAAGCCGCCGCAGGGCTTTATTTGCCTGAAGCGGTTAAATCTTTTTTTCTGACTTAGTGCAACTCACTACCAGCGGCATAGCTGGACAGGTTGGTCGTAACAACATTAGACAGGCTATACCCTTGCGAAGTTAAAACACTGGCCGAGGCAAAAGGCAGCTTTAGCCCATCAGAAATTATGTAGTAAGTACCCCCGTCTAAAACCAGGGTACCGTCGCGCAGTTTGACCAGCGGGCCTTCCGTCAGAGCTAAGTCGGCGCTGTTAGCCATTACCAAACGGTCAAACGTAAAACCATAAGTATTAAACACCGCTTCAGACTCAAAGCCGCTGCGCTGCCCGTTTAAGATCCACCACACCGTGCCGCTGCTGTCCTTAACCAAAGCGCCTTCCGGATGCGGATCGCTGGCCGAAGTAATCGGGGTGCCGGCAGGATAATCGCTCAAGTTGATTTTAAACATACCGTTAACCGGCCCGGCAGACGTTGCCGAACCTTGCACGTAACCTAGACTCTTAAACACCTGGTAAGAAGCAAAACCGCGCTTGGTGTAACTATTGCCAACCATGTAGACCGTGCGATTATCGGAAGTGTCCAGCGCCAACGTGCCCACCATGGCCTTTAAAATCTCGCCCTTAGGCAACAATTTATCGGCCTCGCTAATCGGAACGGCCTGGCTGAACTTATAACCATAAGACTGGTACTCTTGAGGGTCGCGAAAACCGCGCAATTGCCCATCCTTAACAAGATAGATGGTGTTACCGTCGATGACCAAAGTGCCGTTGACGTGCGCAGCCGTTGTCGATGCGCCCAAGACCTGGCCTTGCGGCGAAGTCGATGTTGGGGTGCTATTATTCAGCGCCAAAAACGAGCCGCCTCCTCCCCCTCCGCCTCCTCCCCCTCCGCCGCCGGAGGTGAGCTGCGCTGGGGCATTAATCACATAAGCAAACGATGCAACTGCCGAAGCATGGTCATCCGGATAACAGGACAAGGCTTGAATAGTCAGCGATGACGAAACCGCAATCGCCGCGCTATACGTTGAGCCTGATGAGCAAGTTGGGGTGCTGTCGTCGGTGGTGTAATGAATGCTAGCACTACCATCCCCGCTCAAGACCACATTTTGCGTGCCGGTATACGTGCCAGCCGCCGGGTTAGCAACCGGAGCAACAATCACCGTACCGCCGACGGTCGTACCCAAACCAGTAGTTAGGCTGCCGGTCACCTCCGAAGCCAATGCCGGCCAAACCGGCAGCCACAAAGCCGCCCCAACCAACAAACCCAAAATTTTCATGAATGCTTTCATAAATTAATCCTCTGTGGCTAATCAGCCGGGTTAGTTTGAATGCCGTAGCTGGTGGAATACGAGCCGCCTGGCGTGCCGATTGGCACCTTCACTTCCACCTTAATTTGGATTTGCCGGCCGGGCGTCACTGGATCTAAGTCGGCGGACAAAGTTAGCGGGTTGCTATAAGTGTTAGCCGCGGTAATGCCGACGGCCGTGCCTTCGGAGTTGGCATCGGAGGCTTGCGGCGAATAGAATTGGATGTTGCCAGCCGCGGGAATGGTGCTGGTGCCGCTGCTTAAGAAGTCACCAAACTTCATGGACAATTGCGTCTCATTAGTCGGCGCGGTAACGTTAAAGGTCCAGTGCCAGCCGTCGGCAAAACTGTCGTCGGCTTGGGCAAAGCTTTGCGTGGCGCCAATCTGCGTGATCGCCAGTTGCACGTCCTCGGGCGCAATAGTGAAAATTGAGAGCTCGCTGTTGCCGTAAGCACTGGCCAAATGATTGCCGGCTAGATCCGTCACGCTAGTGCCAACCCAAATGTAGTAACTGGCGCCGGCCGTTAGAGGCGAAGCCGGCTCAAGCCTGGCCCGGGTACTGCCATTGGCCGCCACCACAGTAGCCGGGATGACACTATCATCGGACGCTAGCCTTAATTGCACATTTGCATCCGTCAGCGTGGTCGCGTCCATGGCCTCAGAAAAATCAACGTAAGGCTGCACCGTCGATAAAACACCGCTGGCTTCTGGCAACGGATATTGCCCCAGCACAGTTGGGGCGATTACGTCCGCAGTGTTATCTTGCGTCACAAACGGGTTATCGTGGCTATTATAGGCCACAGTCATCGGAAAACCAAACGAGGACATAACCCCATTAACCACGAAATAGTAAGCGGTGCTGTACTGCAGCGGCGAGGTCGGCAAAAGTTCCACTTGAGTATCGCCCGAGACCAACGAAAGCGTCGCTGTTACCACCGTATCGGAAGCCGGGGAAGTCGAGGCTTCATTGATTTGCATCAGCTGGATATTGGCCGAGGTTATACTGGTTGATTGCAAAGCTTTGTCGAAGTTGATGAACAAAGGAGCGGTTATGGCGACTCCCGTAGCGCCGCCAGCCGGGTTAGTTGACAGCACAGACGGCGGATTGGTATCAACCGCGGTGAAAGTCACGGTTTCGCTGTCGGGTGTCAACACGCCGCTGGTAGCGTTTACATGAACCGTGCCTGGATTGCTATTGTTCAAACTAGTCATAGCTACGCCGGCAATTAAAGTTACCAGGCTGGAGCCAAGCGCTCCGCCATTGTCCGCGGCCAAAGCGACCACAGTGGAATTGTCATTGGTCGTCACATTACCGTATTGGTCCTTGCCGGTCACAGTTAGGGTAATGGTCCCTAAAGTCGAGGTACTGGTCGGGTCCGCGCTTAACGACAATTGGCTAATCGGACCCGGGACAACAGTTACCACAAAGCTGGTTGGAGTAGCATGGTTCCCAGCCGCGTCCTGGGAATTGCAGGTAACAGTCGTGCCCCCTAGCGGAAAGAAAGAACCGGAAGCCGGACTGCAAACCACAGGATCGCTAGTATCTACAATATCGGTGGCAGTCGGTAAAACATAAGTGACATTACTTGCCCCTCCTGTCGCATTCGCTACAACCGTCATATCAGTTGGGGTGTTTTCAATCACCGGTGGCGTGGTGTCCTGGACAATCACATGAGCGGTGCCGGTCCCCAAGTTGCTGTGGGCATCACTGACGGAACAGGTAACAAGATTGTCCCC
>JAGWQI010000054.1 GCA_028870105.1 Patescibacteria group bacterium | reverse complement strand
TAATTATTGGAAATATGGCACGAAATAAAAAAACCGAAGATAAAGAATCCAAATCGCCCAAGCTAAGGGCACCTGAGTTGAATCTGTCACACGAAACTAAGCGCGGCATTGCCGTAGTAGTGTTTGTGGTGCTGGCTTTGGTTTCCCTGTTGGCGCTGGCTAATTTGGCCGGGCCGCTGGGTGAATACCTGTTGAAATTTTTGAGCCAGACGTTTGGCGTAATGGCTTACGTGGTTCCTCTTTTGCTGATGATCGTGGCGATTTCGTTGTACAAACAGAGCGAGCAGGATAAGGAGGAAGGGAAAGGCTATTGGCGCACCTATTTGGGTTCAATTTTGTTGGCCGGCAGCGTGGCCGGCGTGATTCATATTTTTTTGTTAGGCAACGGCCTGTCGGCGTTTGATTTGGCCGGCGAGGGCCGCGGCGGCGGGTATTTGGGCGCTTTATTTTCGCAGCCGTTGTACGCGTTGGTGCATTTTTGGGCCGGACTGATTATTTTGCTGGCGCTATTCGTGATTGGTCTATTAATTACTTTCGACGTTTCGCTCAAGGCACTGTTGCCGAAAGCCGCCAAGGTCAACGAGGCGGGTGAGGTAGCGTTAGCCGCCCCGGCGGTTAAAATCAACACACCAGCCAGCCAGGGGTTTGTGACCGAGAAAGTGGCGACCAAGAACGCGGCGGTGGAAGATGAGGATGAGGAAGACGAAGGCGAGGAGGATGAGGCTGAGCCGGAGCGGCCGGCCAAGCCGAAAGCCACGGTGATTAATGCCGCGCAGAAAGTTAAGGGCCCGCAAATTGAGACTTTGCCGCTGGAGCGTAAAGATTGGAAACTGCCGCCATTTGATTTGCTGGAAGACAGTTTGGCTGAGGTGGATAGCGGCAATATTGAGGCTAACGTGGCGATTATTAAAAAAACGTTGGCGGATTTTGGCATTGAAGTGGAAATGGGCGAGGTTAATGTGGGACCAACCGTGACCCAGTACACCTTGCGGCCGGCTATGGGCGTGAAGTTGTCGCAGATCGCGGCTTTGCAAAATGATTTGGCGCTGGCTCTGGCCGCCCACAGCATTCGCATGGAACTGCCCATTCCCGGCAAGCCGCTGGTTGGCATTGAGGTGCCGAATAAGGCCACGGCCATTGTGCGCCTGCGCGAGGTCATGCAGACCAAAGAATTCGTGGACCATAAATCCAAGCTGGCCATTGCTTTGGGCCGTGACGTGGCTGGCAAGCCCATGGTGGCGGATTTGGCCAAGATGCCGCACTTACTGATTGCGGGTGCGACCGGCACGGGTAAGAGCGTGGCTATTAACAGTCTATTTATTTCGTTGCTATATCGAAATACGCCGCAGGACTGCAAATTTATCGTGGTTGACCCTAAACGGGTGGAGTTGAATTTGTATAACGGCATTCCGCACTTGCTGACGCCGGTGGTCACGGACCACGAAAAGGCTGTTAATGCCCTAAAGTGGGCCGTGGCGGAGATGGATCGGCGTTACAAACTTTTGGCTGAAGCCGGCAAGCGCAACATTATTGAATACAACGAAGCTTCGGGGCTGCCAATGCCGTATTTAGTAATCTTGGTGGACGAATTGGCGGATTTGATGGCCGTGGCCCAAGCCGAGGTGGAGACCGCGATTGTGCGCTTGGCGCAAATGGCTCGCGCCGTGGGTATCCATTTGGTGTTGGCCACGCAGCGGCCAAGCGTGGAAATAATTACCGGTTTAATTAAAGCCAACATTACTTCCCGCATCGCTTTTGCCGTGGCCAGCCAAATTGATAGCCGCACTATTCTTGATTCTTCCGGCGCGGAAAAATTGTTGGGCAACGGCGACATGCTTTACACTTCGGCGGAGTTCAACAAACCGCGCCGCGTGCAGGGTGCTTATATTGGCGAAAAGGAAGTTAAAAAAATTGTGGATTTCTTTAAGCAACAAACTGGCGCCGTGATTTACAACGAGGAGATTTTGGAAAAGCCCAAACGCGCTTTAGGTATCCCAGGTATGGATAGCGAAAGCGGGGAAGATGAAGACCCGTTACTCGAGGAAGCGGTGGAGGAAGTCCGCCGCGCCGGTAAGGCTTCGGCCAGCTTGTTGCAGCGCCGCTTGCGCGTGGGGTATGCCCGCGCCGCGCGTTTGTTGGATATTCTGGAGGAGAAAGGCGTGATTGGTCCGGGCGAGGGGGCAAAGCCGCGGGAGGTTTATGGCGTGGTGCCGCCGGACGAAAAAGCGGAGTATGGTATTGAAGAGTAAGGATTAATATCAATTCCCAAGCCGGTGGAAGTCAGGCATTAGGAACTGGGAATTTACCCGATGGTCTTTGAGCGCAAACAAATTCAGCTGGAAACTTTGGGGGAATATTTGAGGCAGATCAGGCAGGAGCTGCGGCTGTCGGAAACTGAAGTGGCAGAGCGGGTTTCGGTGCGGCCGCAGTTTATCCGTGCCCTCGAAACCGGCAGCTTCAAAGAGCTTCCTTCCGAAGTTTACGTGATTGGTTTTTTGCGGCGACTCGGCGAATTATACTCGATCGACACCGCCGCTTTGATCGCGCAGTTTAAAAAAGAATTGGTCATTCAGGGCAAGCTAAAACAGCAGCCAACGGATCCTCAGATGGCCTTACGGGCTTTGGTGAAAAAAATTGTTGTGACCCCGCGGTTATTGTCTACGGCTTTAGGCGTGTTGTTTTTGTTAGTCACGGTCGTCTATATTTTTTGGGAGGTTAGCGCCATTAATAAGCTGCCGGCTTTGGATATTATCCAGCCGCAGGACCGGCAAGAAATAGCTAATTCCTATGTTTTAGTTAAGGGGAAGACTGATCCAGGCATGACCGTGAATATTAATGGGCAGGGCGTGTATGTGGATGAAGACGGTAATTTTCAGGCGGAACTGGGGATTCAATCCGGTCCGCGTGATATCCAAATAGACGCGCAAAATCGGTTCGGAAAAATCGTGACCAAAACCGTTGAGGTTATCGGGCAGCAGCAGGCTGATTTGCCGTCCGGCGTCCAACTGCGTCTGGATTTTTCCGGTGATGCCGACGTCTCCGTGGCCGTAGATAACCAGGAGTCGCAGCAGTTCAGCTTTCATCAGGGCGACAGTAAAGTATTCATGGCGACCAGCAAGCTGGAAATTTCCACCAGTAATGCGGGTTTAACGAAAGCGACGTTAAACGGGCAAACAATTGGGTTGTTAGGACGCGCAGGGGAAAAACTGGTCAATATTCCGTTTTTCGCCGATAATACCACGACCACGGCCAGCAGCACGCGCAATTAGTTTATCCACAGCCGCGGCTTGACTTTGGGTGAACGAACGTTTAACATATATAAGTTAGGTTAAACATTAAAATATTTAAACTCGTAAGCAACATACTTCGAGGCCGAAACTTATAGGTTTAAATGTTTAATTAAAATTTATGGCAAAAGCAGCGGCAAAAGTCAGTCCGGCGGAAGCCGGCAAGTGGAAGGCCATCGAGTCGGCACTGGATCAGATTAAAGACAAGTTTGGCGACGGCAGTATTATGAAGCTGTCGGATACTAAAGCTTTGAACGTCGAGGCTATTCCGACGGGTTCAATCTCGTTAGACCTGGCTTTGGGCGTCGGTGGTATTCCCAAGGGCCGCGTTATCGAGGTGTATGGCCCGGAGAGCTCAGGTAAGACCACGCTAACCTTGCATATGATAGCCGAGGTGCAAAGACGAGGCGGGCTAGCCGCGTTTATTGACGCCGAACACGCGCTTGATCCCGAATATGCCAAGCGCATCGGCGTGAAGCTGGAAGACTTGTTAATTAGCCAGCCGGATAACGGTGAGCAAGCCTTGGATATTGCCGAAACTTTGGTGCGCAGCAATGGGTTGGATTTAATCGTCATTGATTCCGTGGCTGCGCTGACGCCGCGCAGTGAGATTGAGGGCGAAATGGGCGAAAGCCATATGGGGCTTCAGGCGCGGTTAATGAGCCAGGCGCTGCGCAAACTTACCGGCATTATCAGCAAGACTCAGACCACGGTTGTATTCATTAATCAGATTCGCATGAAGATCGGCGTGATGTTTGGCAATCCGGAAACTACCACCGGCGGAAATGCTTTAAAATTTTACGCTTCGGTTCGGATTGAGGTGAGGCGTAACGCCCAAATTAAGAATGGCGACAGAGTGGTGGGCAACCGCGTTAAGGCCAAAATTGTCAAAAATAAAGTGGCGCCCCCGTTTAAGGTTGCGGAGTTCGACATTATGTATAACGAAGGTATCTCTCAGGCCGGTGACTTGTTGGATACTGGCGTTTTAGGCGGAGCCGTGGAAAAATCCGGTAACACCTACATGTTTAAAGACATTAAGCTAGGCGTGGGTCGGGAAAATGCCAAGGTCTTTTTAAAGGATAACTTGAAGGTAATGAAAGATTTAGATGCGGATATCCGCAAAAGGATGGCGGACGGCGAGTTGCAGCTTGCGACAAAAACCCGGGAAGACGAGGCTGAATAGCCGCTTTAAAGACCGCCCCAAGTTTCAGAGGGGGCGGTTTTAAGAAGCCGCTAAACGGTGTAAGATGAGGTTATGAAATCTGACGAAAAATTTTATTGTTGTTTGGATCTTGAAACTTCGGGCTTCGACCCTTTGACCGAGGAAATTTTGGAAATTGGTTTTGTCATATTTTCGGTCCAAGACGGGAAAATTCTTGTGAAAGACAAGTTCAGCAAGGTGTTTAAGCCGGCCAAGCCGGTTTCGTCACGGGTGCTGCAGCTTACGGGTATCAAGCAAACAGAGCTGGATAAGGGCGAGGTCTTGGCAGATTATTTGCCTCAGCTCCAAAAGAAACTTGGCGCGTTGGCCATTGTTGGCCATAACGTGATTTTTGATATTCGATTCTTGCAGGCCGCTGGTCTAAAATTTTCCGGTCAAGTTATTGACACACTGGATTTGGCGCAGATATTTTTGCCGACCCATCATAGTTATAATTTAGAAAATTTGGCGCACACCTTAAAACTCAAGCACGCGCACGCCCATCGCGCTTTGTCTGACGCTCAGGCAACCCTGGCACTATTAAGATCGCTAGTGGGATCCTTTCATGCTTTGCCGGCCGTGGCTCAAGAGCAACTACTCGCTTGGGCGAGCAAGGCGGGGTTAATTTACGGGAAGTTGTTTAAAGTTAAACACGTCCGGTCGCGCCTTGGCCGTAAGCCGGTTGCTTTAAAAGTTAAACTTAGATCCGGCGCGCGAGCTGGTCGGTTTGATCAGGCTCAAAGGGAAACTTTATTAGCTCATCCTCTCGCCGACTCGAGGCGCGCGGCCGAGTTCCTAGTTAAGGCAACCAGCCGGCCGCTTCTGCTCGTTCTGCCGCAGCGCAAGGACGTGTTTTGGCTGTGGCAAAACGGATTTGGGCGCGGTGTATTTGCCGCCAGACACCGGTTAAACAATCAAAAGTTTCAGGCGCTGGCGGCCCAGCCGCAACTTTCTGAGGCCGCGGCGAAATTTTTGATGAAGCTTGCTGTCTGGCAGGGCACAAACTGGCAGCAGGACTGTTTGCTGGATTTGAATTTATCTTTTGCCGGCGGACAATTTTTGCCAGCTGTTAGCGGTCAGCCCTTGCCTGAACAATTCACGGAACGGGTGCTGTGCTGTGATCACGAAAGCTTCATCGAATTGCACGACGAACCTTGTTTGGCGGGCAGGCAAACAGTAATTATTGGTTTGGAGCAATTTGAGCAAAGCATGACCGCTTATTCCGGACACCGTGTCAGTTGGGGTTTTTTGACACGTTTACTGAAAAGTATTTACGATCCCCAGACCGGCAGCGGCCAAGAGGCTGTTAAAGCCGCGGTGGAAAAACTTTTGGCCGACTGCGATCTGTTTTTTGGCTTGGCTAAAGGTTTGGGTTATAAATTAAACGGCGGCTTTGGTAATTTAAAAATTGCCGGGGCCGTGGTTAACTCCCAAAGTTATGTGCGCCTAGCCCAGGCGGCTGGGAATTTTGTTAGCAAACTTTCAAACGCCAACCAAGTGCTAAACTCGCATGAATTAGAGGCGGCGGGGCGGCAACTAGAAGAGTTTTTTTCTGACCAGCCCGGGCAGGTTAAATGGATAGAGCTGAGCGAATGGCGCTGCGTGTTTCATAATCGGCCGCTGGAGATCCGGGCGGAGGCGGCCAAAATACTGGACAGTTTTCCCAAAGCCAGTTTTGTCAGCTTTTCTCCTGACCAGGCGGTTCGCGATTACTTTGAGGGACGTTTGGGTCTGTTTGGTTATCGGGATGTGAAGTTTCTGAAGCTGGGTAATGGCGGCGTTCGGGCCAAATTTAATTTTTACGGAGCGGCAGCAGAACATAAAATTCCGGCAAAACAGCGTCGGCCACAAGCTTTACCGGCAGCGATTATTGTTTCCGGGCAAAAGGAAGTTGCTGAGTTGCAGGGCCTTTATGCCGGGTTGGGTAAAATTTTTGTTTCTGCCCAGAGCAAGCATGGTGGCGGCAATAAATTGTTTTTAAACTTTGGTGTCCACAAAAATAACTTACTTTTGGTTAGCTCGGCTTTGGCTTTAAAATTCGCGGTTAATCGGCAAAATGTTAGTGGCCCATGGAATTTGCCCGTGGCCTTTTTACAATTTAACGAATTTCCGTTGCCCCCCTTAGATGATCCGTATAATCAAGCCTTGCTCGAACAATATGGTCACGCGATGCAGCAGGCCATTGGCCTCATGGATTTTTTTGTCATTTTAAGACTGTTTTGGGCCAAAAAGCTGAAAACTATTCGAATATTTGTGCCAAAAAAGCAGATAGCTCATGAAAAATCGCTCGCAAAAATATTACATGCTTGGTTTAAGTAAATTTAATTTTCCTTATATATAAAACGAATTTTTGATTTATCCACAAATTATAAAAAAGTCGTAGTTTATTTGAAACAGCTAATTTTAGAGTGGGCGTTTCATAAAAAACGCATAAATAAAAGGGAAAAGGCTTAAAATTTAACTGGGAGTTGACAAAGCCAAATAAGCTTGATATTATAAAAATACACAGGTTATCACCAGCCAGTGTTGAAATAAAGTTCTTTAAAATAAGCCAAATATCAAACTGAACTAAGGGAAATTGCCTTTAACGCGTTTAAAGGCAGCTTTCCTTTAAACTTTTCGTCATAGCCTGCCCAATCCAGGCTGTATGAAAAACAAAAACAAAAAATGAAGGCCGCTTATTTCCCCAAATGAGAGGCAGTTATATTCAAAATAAATATAACATTGTTTGGTAGCTCAAACTACCATAAGAAAAGTTTAAAGTGCAGTTTGAAATCAGATTGGAATTCAGACGCTCTTCCCAGCTGTTTAGCTTGGGAAAGGCCTGGGATTAACAGCGTGTTGCTTACTGCTCAAGTTTCTTGAGCGGTGTGTAACCGATTAATTTCGGGTTTCAGCGCCCTATCACCGTCTAAGATTTCAACAATTTGAGACGCCCGTGAAGGGCGCTATTTCAATTGTGGAAAAAGTTTAAATAGGCTATACTTATTTAGAAGAATTATCTTTGAGATCCCATGTTATCTTTAACTTTTATTAGCGAAATGAAGGCACAGCTGTTGCAGAAGAAGCGCCAGCTGGAAGAAGATTTGGCCGGCCTGGCTGCGCATACC
>JAGWQI010000103.1 GCA_028870105.1 Patescibacteria group bacterium | reverse complement strand
ACACGCCGCTTAAGCTGCCCGAAGCTTCAGCTTGTGGCAGAAGCACGGCGTAGCCAAGCAGTAAACACACACCGGCCGAAGCTAGAAGCATTAGCCGTTTCCACGCGGGAAAATTGCTAGTCATAAATTTTTTTTTAAAATTAAAAAGCAGCCGCTAATGTATGGCTGCCGGGTTAAACAATTAGTAAGTGTGCCGTCTCGAAAAAATTGCCCCTTGGGCATGCCCAAAGAATGCGTTGCGATCTAAGATCGAAAATTTTGAAAAGTCGGGTTTGTGATTGGAATAAATTTTTGTGTCTTTGAACATTTGGGTATAGCGGGCTCTGTTTTTATTAAAGCACCAAAAAGGTTATTTGGCAAAAAAATTGTCCACAATTTGCCTGTCCAAAGGTAAATTTGTCCCTGGGTATTTTATGTCTATTTGCGCCAAATCAACTTTAACCCTTGCTGTTATTAAACTACTTTTGCGCCCAGTTCCACAGGCCGGCCAAAATCCAGCCGGTAATGTAGCCAATGACGAACGTGGCCAGCACCAGCCAGGCGGATGTCCAGAAGTGGAATGGTCCGATCGTGTAGGGCAGGGTCATCATGTGCAAATGCAGCAGCCAGTCCATGAGCGGTTTGGCCCAGTTCAAAGCCACCATAATGGCCCAAGCGGCGTGACAAAGCCCAAAAAGCAGGCCAACGGCCAGCCCCGCGGAATTTTGGTTTAAATTGTTCATATTTGTTTCGTTAATGCTTAAACTCGCATTTGCCCCTAGTATACTACTTTCGGTAAAGAAAGCAACCGCTGGTTGTTGATTTATATGTGGCGCGATGAGCCGCCGGTTGTTAGGTATCTTGAATCAGTATGATTTTTTAAAAGTTTTGCATCCTAAGCCAAAAATTAGTACAATGGTAAAAATTACACCAAGGTGGACTCCATGCGGACTAGAATTCTGGCGGTAGGATTTAATCGCGCGCAAAAGGGTGTCCGGCCCTATTTGGGTCACCCCCAAGTGCAATTGGTAAACGCGTCCCAAGCACTCTCTCTGCTTGGAGGCGGGCAGCTTGCTGACGATTTCGTCGTAGTGATAGCAAGTACCTCCACCGTATCTCCGAAAGCCATGAAAAAGCTTTGCGGGTTGGCCAAGCCGCCAAAGGTCATCATCCAAAAGGCTTTAACTACGGCCAAAGCGCTCCTGTGGTTGGAGGCTTACGCGGAGGCTTCGAAGGAAGAGCTTTTGCTTGGTAGCGGCAAACCGGTTCACGAGGTTCCCCGGCCGGCGACAAACGGTTCTGTTTCAGGTAGCCTGGTTTCCTCGAGGAACGGCGGCGCGGCCGCTAAATTTGTGTCGGTTGACCTGCTGTCGCCTACTTGCCTGTTTTTGAGGGATGCTTTGGAACAAAGGGGTATTGGCTACAATCCAGTGCTCAGAAGAACTCGTCCTAGGCTCGTGTCTCTTCAAAGAACGGAGGTTTTTTCGGGGAATGCTGGTCCTGAGGCTCCGACCGAAGACCGCAAAACA
>JAGWQI010000053.1 GCA_028870105.1 Patescibacteria group bacterium | reverse complement strand
GGTTGTGTTTGTTATCGGTGCCGTCGGCGTCAATCATAAGCTTATCGAGTCCGCGTTGATCCGCTGCGTCCTTACCAACCAGCATGGGCGCAAGTTTTTGATTAACATTTGCCACGGCCTTCAGCATGCCTTTGCCGCCGTACCGGCCCTTGTCTTCATCAACCAAGACAAACGCCTCTTTGCTGCCGGCGGACACCCCGTACGAAACCGAAGCCCGGCCGACTACCCCCGACTTTAAAGTCACATCCACCTCCACTGACGGCTCTCCTCCGCTGGCCAAGATCTCCCTGGCGTAAACTTCCGTAATTTTCATGGCTTTTATCTTTACTTGATTTAATTATACCAGATAAAAACAGCCTCGACCGGTATCGAAGCCGTTCTTAATGCTCATTTAAGCGCCTCGATCCCGGGAAGCTTTTTGCCTGCTAAATATTCGAGCATGGCTCCCCCACCGGTCGAAACGTGGTCAATGTTATCGAACTGGTGGGCCTGCCGAATAGCGTCCACGGTGTCGCCGCCGCCGGCCACAATGTAAGCTTGGCCCTTGCCGCGACCGCCAATCAGACGGGCCAACGCCATGGTGGCGTGGTGAAACGGCGGCTTTTCGAACAACCCGAGCGGTCCGCTCCAAACAATAGTTTTGGCTTTTTTTATTTCCTTGGCAAATTCAAAAATAGTCTTGGGCCCCTCATCCAAAATTTGTTCGCTTTTACGAATATCGTAAGGGGCGGTCGCGCGAACGGAATTTCTGTCCATGTGCTTGTCGGCCACCACCACGTCCAAAGGCAGCACTATTTTGTCCTTAAAGTTCTTCAATATTTCCCAAGCCACCTTGTCTTTGCCGTCCTCAATTTTTGACAAACCAACTTCCAGTCCGTTGACTTTAAACATTAAGTTAGCCACCCCACCGCCCACTAAAATCTTATCAGCCTGCTTGCCTAAATTCTGCAGCGTACCGACTTTTTCCGACAATTTAATGCCCCCGGTCATGACCACAAACGGGTGCCGCACTTTTTTTAACACCAGGTCTAGCGATTTAATCTCCCGTTCCAAGAGCAGTCCGCAGTAGCTCGGTAAATACTTAGTTACGCCCACGGTCGAAGCCGATTCACGGTGGTCCACGCCAAACGCGTCGTTCACGTAGACTTCGGCAAAACTTGCCAACTTTTTGGCAAACACCGGGTCATTTTCTTCCTCGCCCGGATAAAAACGCAAATTCTCCAAAAATATCACGTCCTTGGCGGGAGCCGTACCAAGGCATTCCTGATGCTTGTCTTCCAAAATGTTGCCGGTGTAAAAAATTAAATGATTGATCTCGTACTCGGGCAACTGATGGTCGGTCCGCAAAAACTTATACCCCAACATTTCCGCCATTAGCTTAGCCACCGGCTCCAAGGAAAATTGCGGATCCGGTTTGCCCTTTGGCCGGCCCAAATGTCCGCAAACTATCACCGTATTCCCGGCTGCTTGCAAACGCTTTATGGTCGGAATAACTTGTTCAATCCGAAAACTGTCGTTAACCTGACCATTATCAATCGGTACGTTAACGTCCACGCGCAATAGCACGGTCTTATTTTGAATTTTGGATTTTGAGAGATACTTAATGGCCATAAGTTAAATTTTCAATTACCTATTGCTAATTTTTAACGAAAATTGAAAATCATTTAGCAAAAATTAGTTCTGCCCGACCATAATAACTTCCTCCACAAGCCGATGCGAGTACCCGAACTCATTGTCGTACCAGGACACGACTTTGACAAAATTGCCGTCCACCACCTGAGTCAATGACAAATCAATAATCGACGAAGCGGGATTAGCCACAATATCCGCAAGCACGATTGGTTCACTCGTAACCTCCAAAATTCCTTTAAACCGCGTTGATTCAGCCGCCTTAATAAAAGCGTTATTTACCTCGTCCTTAGTCACGTTTTTTTTGGTTAGAATCACGAAGTCCGATAACGAGCCAACCGGCGTGGGCACGCGGAAACTGACGCCGTCAAACTTCCCCTTAAGCTCGGGAATGGCCTGCGTGGCGGAGATAGCCGCGCCGGTGGTGGTGGGAATAATATTAACAGCCGCGGCCCGGGCCCGACGCAGATCGTTGGACTTGCCCCCCGGTGGCGGGCCATCCACTAAATTTTGTTCCGCGGTGTAGCTATGAATGGTCGACATTAACGCCTTTTCCACTCCAAATTGTTCGTGCATTACCGCCAGAACCGGCGCGATACAGTTAGTAGTGCAGGAAGCGTTGCTAATAATTTTCTGATCCGGCTTATATTTATCCTCGTTCACGCCCAGTACAATGGTCGGCGTAATCCCTTCGTCCTTGGCTGGCGCGCTAATGACCACTTTTTTGGCGCCGGCCTTAAGGTGCGCCGAGGATTTTTCGCTGTCCGTAAACCGGCCGGTGCTTTCAATGACCACATCCACGCCCAACTTCCCCCACGGCAACAGCGACGGATCTTTTTCCGCGGATACTGGGTACTTTTTACCATCAACAATAATATTTGCTTCGTCAAACTCAACTTTGCGATGGTAGCGGCCGTAAACGCTGTCGTACTTCAGTAAATGCGCCAAAACAGCGGTGGAGGTAAGATCGTTTATGCCAACCACTTCCGCTTCCTTGTGTTCCAGCGCCACCTTAAACGCCTGCCGCCCAATGCGCCCGAAACCATTTATCCCGATTTTGACTGTCTTCATAAGATCTCCTACTACTGTCATGCGGAAAGCATGAGAGTAACTTACTGTTATTGATTTTCATCCGGGTACTGCGGCCGGATTGCCTTACTCAGTCCTTTTGCCATCCGCTTCTGTTTTTGTTCGTTGCGATTCTTTAAGGCAACTTGTTCATGGCTTACCGGCACGTCCTGGTATTCGCTGGCAAAAATCAAGCTGCTCCGCCAAAACAAGACCGCCCCGAAAGCCAAAACGCCAAAAAATACAATCGAACTGAAACGCAATACAAAATTAGGGTCTTTCACGCCGCTTCCGGCTATAGCCATGGTCAATCCTTCTTGGCGGACGCCAGTTTCCGCACGCGCTCCCTGCTTTTTTCATCTACAATCGGGGTAGCCACGAATTTTTTTAATTTCTTAAGCTGCGCTTGCATCTGTTGTTTGGTCAAAAGTCCGGCCTGCGGCCCAACCATTTGAACCACGCTGCCGGCGTTCATCGGCCCCCAGCGCAGTGCCTCGCGATGAGGCTGGCCGTGAATTAAAGCCGCAATGTACCCCGTAGTAAAAGCGTCACCCGCTCCCGTGGCCTCCAGGCGCGGCCCGGGATACTCGGGAATATAGTAAAAACCTTCACTGGAAAAACTGTAAGCGCCCTTGCGGCCGTCGGTCAAAGTCACGGCTTTTGGGCCAAGCTTGACTAGCTGCCGGCACAGTGCCTCCGGATCACGGCCTAAATTACCCACCCAATCTTGCGCTTCTTCCACGTTCAACGACAGCAAATCGGTACGTTTTAAAATTTCGCGATTAGCCGCCGGCCCGGCACGCAACTGGAAGGTACCAGGATTAAAACCCAACTTGACCTGGTAATGATCCAAGTAACGACAAAGGTCGGGGTAAATTTTCTCAAAACCCACCCCCATGCTGGTTAAATAGACCCAAGAGGCGTGCACAAAATTCGGCAATTTATAATGGCGATGCTCATGGTAAACAAAAATCGTGCGCTCACCCTGGAAACTCAGTACCGTGGAGGCATTGGTCGGATGCTTATCGTTCTTAACGATATAGCGCGTGGACACGTTTTCCTTTTCCATCTTATGCACAATTTCACGGCCGCCGCTGTCATGTGCCACCACGCAATAGTAGGCGGCATTTAGACCCAAGCGCGCGCTGCCCACCGCGTTGTTGGCCGCGTTGCCAGCCACGGTGCGGTAAAATTCACCAACCGGCAACTTATCACCCCAACTAATAACGGCCTTTTTCTTGCCGCCAATATCTTTAAGCTCAATGTCGTGATCATGCATAATCAAAAACGTGTCAATGGTTGGGTCGCCGATGCTAATGATATCAAACATAATTAAAGGACTCTTACAAAAAAATTAGTAATTAAGGCGATTAAAAAGGCTGCTGCCGAAGGCATTCCGCAATGACCCCGATCGAGTGGTCCCGCACGTAACTGACCACGAAAAACGCGACCAGGCCGACAAGTAGTATGCCCAACACAATGTCGGACAAACTATAGTAAATCACGAGCTTCGCGGGCGGAGTCTTATGCTGGTACCTTTTATGGACAAATTTGACCATACTAAATTTAATTTTAATTTTTGCGTTTTAAAACTTTTAAGGCCGCCGCGACGACCGCATCCTGGCCCATACCGTACTTTTCCAAAAGCTCGTCGGGCTTTCCGGATTCGCCAAAAGTGTTGGGCATGCCGACCATTTCCACGGGCACGGGGCAATGCTGCGCCAGCACCTCGCAGACGGCGCTGCCGCAACCGGCCATGGTCTGATGCTCTTCTAGCGTCACCACGGCGCCGCATTTTTTGGCCGCGGCCGTAATCCCCTCGACGTCTATTGGTTTGATGGTATGGTTATTGACAACCATAACGCTTAACCCCTGTTTTTCCAACTCAATCGCCGCAAGCAACCCGTTATAAAGCACAGGACCACTGCCGATTATAGCCACATCTTTGCCCTCGCGCATCACATAGGATTTCCCCACTTCAAACGGGGTCTCGTTGGTGGTCATTATGGGCGTTTTTTCGCGCCCAAAGCGGAAATAGACCGGCCCTTGGAATTGCGCGGCCCAGAGAGTCGTTTTTTTCGCTTCCAGGGCATCACAAGGCACCACCACCGCCAAATTGGGCAAAACTCGGGTTATAGCTATATCTTCCAAGGCCTGGTGCGTGGCGCCGTCCGGGCCCACGGAAATACCCGTGTGCGCGCCGGCCACTTTGACGTTCGCCTGGCTGTAACACACGGAAACGCGCAGCTGATCCCAGCTGCGTCCGGGACTAAACACCGCGTACGAAGCCACAAACGGAATTTTGCCGTACAGCGCCAAACCGGCGGCCAGGCCCATCATATTTTGTTCGGCTACCCCGCACTCAACGAACCGCTGCGGATATTTTTTTGAAAACTCGAGAACACGTGTCGACTCCGCTAAATCGGCCGTAAGCACCACAATCCGCTCGTCTTTTGCCGCCGCCTCCAAGAGCCCCTCGCCATACCCATTACGCGTAGGAGCCTGCTCAATATCTTTCTGTCCGATCTTCGGGTTGAGTTTTATCATGAAATTATTTTTCATTACTTTTATTTACAACATTATCGCCCTTGAGGAACCCCACTATCTTTTCCTTATTTTTTTGGTAAGCGAAGGACACTGACAAAAGTATCACGCCGAGCACGATGAATGACACAATCCGATACCCGGTCTCCAGCGCCGCGACGTCGTATAAAAATACCTTAGCAATCGCAAGGCTAAAAAATATAATGGCCACCTGGCGATAAACCCCAAAACCTTTTACGGGCGAAACCACCATCAGCACAACCCCGTAAACCATCCACCATAAACTCAAGAGAAGATTACGCACGTTTTCCGAGCCGCCGAAGGAATAAAACTGGACAATCTCCCAGGACACGGCAAACCACAAATTTAGGCTGGCCGAAATTTTAAGCACATCGGCCAAACTGGCGTCGCCGGGCTTATTATCCTTTTGGTTATGCAGCAGCGAGACCAGCAAAAACCCGATCGTGGCCAAAAACATTAAGCCAAATTTGGCATTGAACAACAACGCGTAAGTAGCGTTGTCGTACGGCATAAACAAAACTTTTAGCGCGCCAAGAAACAGCATGGCCAAGGCGACGCCGGCTAAGGCCTTGCGTTTGCCAATATAGGCCAGCCACGCCAAGACCGGCGGGTAGATCACCCACCACAGCCCCAAACCTTGGCTGGCACCCAAACCGTTGTAGGCATGGGTAATATCGAGCGATAGCGCGATCCAAAGCAAAATTCCCGCCACGATTTCCGACAGCTGCATGGCTTTGTCGCCTCCAGCCGAAATTTTGGCCGAAAGCCAGCCAACCAAAACCATAGCCGCGGTCTCCAAAAACATCAAGGCAAATTTGCCGTTCAACAAAAATTGCGTATCGGTTGCCTGGTAAGGCTCAAAAGCGACCTTCAGCAAGGAAACATACAAGGCCACCAGCCCCCAAGTAGAAAACTCACGGCGCTTCACAACATAACCTAAAATCGCGCTAATAACGGCAATGGCGATTAGCACCGCGTCGAATGTCCGGCCGCTGAATTGCCAATAGGCCGCGGCTACGACAAAAGCGGTCCCCCAAAATGACAAGGCGTAATTGGTATTATACTGGTCAAGCCGGTCGACCAAAACATACGAAAACCAATAAATTACCGCCCCGAGCAGCGCGAGTAAAGGCAAATAACTATGGAAGTTTTGGTCCAGCAGCAAATACGCGCTCATGTAATAAAACAGCCCGCAGAGGATCGTGAACAAGCCAAAATTCTTGTCCAACGAGTGCCCTGGCTGCTCCGAGGAATAATGACGGCGAAATTCAATGGCTCCGGCAAAAACCAGCAACGCCGTCGTAACAGCCACAAACGCCACGCTCCCCCAGGTATTGGCCGTAGTGGAAAAGGCCGCAGCCCAAATGCCGAATACAACCACGCTGCCGATAAAAGCAAAAGTCAGAAGCTCCACCCAAAACTTGCGGAAACCCACGGCAAGCACGGCCACATTTAACAGCGTCACGTAAGTCAGCCACAAACCTTGCTGGTTGGATCCGGTACTGAGCAAAACCGGAGCAGCGTAAGCCCCGGCTATACCCAAAACCGCTAAGGCCAAAGAATTGCGCTTAATCGAAAGCCAGACCGCGAGGGCTGAAACCATTGCCATCAAACCGATAGCCAGTGCTTGCGGGAATAACGAATAAAAATTGAACGCTGCAAAAATCGTAAAATCCAAGATCAGAATGCCGCCGCCAGAAATCGCGTAAGCATATTTGGGATATTTATTCTTCCACAGTTCGCCCAAAACCACAAACAAACCACCCACCGCGAAGCCAAAACACACGCGCATCCACTCACTGATCCAGCCTTGGTCAATCGCGTATTTATAAAAAAATACCACGCCCAAAGCAATAGCCAAAATGCCGATCCGCGTCAGCCAGGCATAAGGGCTAATATTTTGCTGCGAGGCCGCCGTGGGTTCTGGCAGACTGGCCGGCTGAGCGGCCGGTTCAATCTTAGCGGGCGGTTCGGACGAAGCGGCGAACACGTCTTTGTGCGCCTCCAACCGCTGATAATCTTGCGGCGCCAAATCTGACTGCTTAGCCGGTGGCTGGTTGCTTTGGCTTTGCCGCTCCAGCCGGCCAATGCGGCTACTTAGGCTGGAATTCCAAAACAGCAAAATAATAATGATGACCAATAAAATTGCTTCCATATTCAGTTTAAATTTTTACACCAATATTCTTACGCCCAGACACCGAAAAACCATAAGCCTATTGCAGGCTTACGCCGCTAGAATTAAGTTCGTTGGCCGCGGTAATGGCCGGGCCTGCCTTGTAAGTGTTAAAGTCGGTCCGGTTAACCCAAATCACCTGGCTGGCATCAAGCCCGGAATTATTCCACGCATCAGGCGCAATTTGCTGCCTCGTGCCATTGTCAATCTTGTAAATCGCGCCGGTGCCGTTAAGCCAAATATACTGCGCGTTAGCATAAGAATCGAATTCTTCCTGCCCCACGGTTTGCACGTCGGACCACTTATTGTGATACGATAAAAACACGGCGGCGCTGATCATGGGAATCTTAAGTCCGCCAGGTGACACCCAATAAACGGTGCTATCGTTTTCTAGCTTAATCAGACGCGGCCCAGGAACGTAAGGCGAAGC
>JAGWQI010000052.1 GCA_028870105.1 Patescibacteria group bacterium | reverse complement strand
AAATGGGCGGACGCCAAGCTCCACACTAAATTCTTGGTGATAATTAGCATTCCACTGGCTTTGGCCACTAGTTCGTATCTGGTTTATAAAAAAATCAAAGTAATCAAGGATTTAATGAAGTAAAAACCACAGGTTATTACCCATAATCAATGCTCCAACTACCCACATTAGCCGCTGAACCAATTTTTTACCTCGGCTCATTCCCAGTTACCAATACTTACATTAACTCCACCGCCGCGGTGCTGGTCTTTGCAATATTCGCGTACTTTTTAAGAAAAAGCCTGAAAAAATCCGGTAGCGGGGCGCCGAGGGGCCTGGCCAATTTCTTCGAGAGCCTGGTGGAATTCGTGCTGGGGTACATTGACGGCGTGACCAAAGACCGAAAAAAAAGCCTAAAGTTCCTGCCAATTGTCGGCGGCATGTTCTTTTTTATTTTATTTTCCAATTGGATCGGCTTGCTGCCCGGCACCGGCAGCCTGGTAATAAAACACGGTTTAGAAAACATCCCGGTCTTCAGGCCGGCCAATACCGATTTAAATTTGACCCTGGCCATGGCCGTGTTCGCGGTATTGGCGTCACACGTTTTTGGCGTTTTAGCGATCGGGTTTTTTAAGTATGCCAACAAGTTCATCAAGCTCGGCGACATTTGGCACGCCATTAAAAGCGGCGAGCCTATTGCCATGCTGGTGGCGTTTATCGATTTCTTTGTCGGGCTGATTGAAGTTTTTTCCGAAGCGGCGAAAATGGTGTCCTTGAGCCTACGGTTATTCGGCAATATCTTTGCCGGCGAAGTCTTGCTCACGGTGATTGGTTCGCTAATAGCCGGGTACGGCGCGTTTTTAATTCCGCTGCCGTTTATGCTTTTAGAGTTAATTGTTGGGGTGGTTCAGGCGACGGTTTTTGCCATGCTCACGCTGACCTACTTGAGCATCGCGGTGACCGAGCCGCACGGGCACGCCGAGGCTGACCACGAAGACATCGAAGTCAGCGAGGTCGAGGCCATTTAATGGATTATTTGCCAGGGCTTATGCTTCATGTTTCAAGCTTCACGCTCCATGATTCATGCGCACAATCCCTGATTCATAATTCAGCTCGCGGCGACGACGTAAAATAACCAACTTACAAGATCGAGCGCTCGCGAAGAAAGGAAACTATGGACGCGGAAACAATGAAACTTTTGGCCAAAGCCGGCGCAATTGCCATCGGCGGCGCGGCTCCGGCCATGGCGATTGGCAAAACCGCCAGCAAGGCCATGGAAAGCATCGGCCGCAACCCGGAAAGCGCGGACAAATTGTTCGTGCCCCTGTTGCTAGGTATGGCCTTTGCGGAAGCCATTGCCATTTACGCTCTGGTAGTCACGTTTACTTTGTAATTGAATGATTTTGTGATTTATTGATTGCAAATTAAGCGATCAATAAATCAATTAATCACTTAATCACCATAATCGACTATGATTTTTGACCCACATTCGTTGTCAGCGCTTGTAATCCCCGTCGCCCAAGCCGCGGAAGAAGCTCAGGCCGGCGGGCCGGCGGCCACCTTGGGCCTGAACGCCAAACTATTTATTGGCCAGCTGGTGAACTTTAGCATTTTATTACTGGTCTTTTGGAAATGGATATTGCCGGGCATCACCAAAGGCCTGCAAAAGCGCACCGAGCGGATTGAAAAATCATTGAGCGACGCGGACCGAATAGAAAAAGAAAAAGCGGAATTCGAGCAGTGGCGGCAGCAAGAACTGGGCAAAGCCCGGCAAGAAGCGTCCGGAATTATCGCCACCGCCCAAGCCGACGCCGGCAAAATTAAAGACGCGACGCTACACCAAACTAAAGAAGAACAACAGAAGCTTATCGAACAAGCGCGCAAGCAAATTGAAAACGACAAACAACAGGCCATCCAAAGCGCTAAAACCGAGCTTGCGGATTTGATTACCGGTGCAGCGGAAAAAGTTTTACGCAAAAAATTAGACGCCAAAGCTGACCAGGAATTAATTAAAGACAGCCTTAAATCAATATAACAACCAAGCAATATAGCAAGTAGCTAATTGTTAAATTGTCATCTTACCGCATGAAACTTACCTCCCAACAATACGCCCAGGCGCTAATGGAAGTCATTGGCGAAACTAACCCAAAAGACCACGACAAGGTCCTGGAAAATTTTGTCCGAATTTTGGCGCAAAACGGGGACTTGGGCAAGCACGAAGAGATTGAGCGGGAATTCCGCAAGCTCAAACTCTCCGGCGAAGGGATAAAAGAGGCCGAAGTGACTTTAGCCAAAGAGGTTGAGATCAATCACACAATAGTTAACGAGCTAAACCAAGCCGTAGGCGGCAAGCTGGAAATCAGGAAAAAAGTGGACGAATCGCTAATTGGCGGAGTGGTAGTGCGGGTAGACGATACGCTAATTGACGCCAGTATAAAAACACAGCTTAACAAACTTAACCAAAGTCTTAAATCCTAAATTTTAATCGCTAACCGAAATATGGCCAACACTAACGTAGTCGAACAACTTAAGAAAAAAATTGAAAGCTACCAGCCCGATGTGAAAGTCGAAAAAGTCGGCACGGTGTTAGAGGTGGGGGACGGCGTGGCGCGCGTTAGTGGCCTGACTGACGCGGCCAGCATGGAAATGCTGGATTTCGGCGGCGGCATTTTTGGCGTGGCCCTAAACTTGGAAGAAAACCAGATCGGCGCGGTTATCTTGGGCGATTACCAGGGCATTAAGGCCGGCGACACTGTAAGATTGACCGGCAAAATCCTGTCCGTGCCGGTAGGGGATGGGCTGATTGGCCGGACCGTTAACGCGCTGGGGCAACCCATAGACGGCAAAGGGGCGATTAAGACGGAAAAAAACTACCCGGTGGAAAAAATCGCGCCGGGCGTTATTACCCGCAAGGGCGTCAACCAGCCGGTGCAAACCGGCATTAAGGCCATTGACGCGCTCATTCCGATTGGCCGCGGCCAGCGCGAACTGATTATCGGCGACCGCCAAACCGGCAAGACTGCCGTTGCCATTGACACCATCATCAACCAAAAAGGCCAAAATATGATATGTATTTACGTGGCCATTGGACAAAAAGAAAGCAAGGTGGCTAAAATTGTTTCGATTTTGGAACAAAACGGCGCCATGGATTACACCATTGTCGTCTCTTCCTCGGCCAGCGAGCCGGCCGCGCTTTCCTACATTGCACCTTACGCCGGCTGCGCCATGGGCGAGTACTTTATGGACCAAGGCAAGGACGCCTTGATTGTATACGACGACCTCTCCAAGCAGGCTGTGGCGTATCGCGAAATTTCGCTGCTGCTCCGCCGCCCGCCGGGACGCGAAGCTTACCCCGGCGACGTCTTTTACCTTCATTCCAGATTATTGGAGCGCGCGGCCAAATTAAACGCCGATTTTGGCGGCGGCTCCCTGACGGCCTTGCCGATTATCGAGACCCAAGCCGGCGACGTATCAGCCTACATTCCAACCAACGTCATTTCCATTACTGACGGGCAGATCTTTTTGGAAACCGATTTGTTTTACAAAGGCGTGCGTCCGGCTTTAAACGTCGGCATTTCCGTTTCCCGCGTGGGGTCCAGCGCCCAAACCAAGGCCATGAAAAAAGTGGCCGGCAAATTAAAACTGCAATTGGCGCAGTTCCGCGAACTGGAAGCCTTTGCCCAATTTGGCTCAGATTTAGATTCAGAGACCCAAAAACAGCTTAACCTCGGCCGCCGCATGACCGAAATCCTAAAGCAGCCGCAATACCAGCCCTACTCTTTGGAAAAGCAGGTCACGATTATGTACGCGGTCAACAATGGCTACCTCAACTCCGTGGCAGTGGAAAAAATGGCGGAAACCGAAAAACAGTTCCACCAATTCATGGAGGTCAACGCCAAAGAAGTTTTATCGGCTATCGCCAGTTCTAAAGAATTATCCGAACAAACCGAGGCCAAACTTAAAACAGCGATTGAACAATTCGTGCAAAGCTTAAAGTAAGGTAAAAGTCTTAAGTCTAACGATTACAGCCACCCCTTAATATGCCGGGAATAAAAGAATTAAAAACTAGGATTAAGTCCATTCAAGGCACGCGCAAAGTGACCCGCGCCATGCAGCTGGTTTCGGCCGCCAAAATGCGCAAAGCCCAAGACGCAACCTTAAAAAGCCGCACCTATTCCACTTTAGCGTGGGAGTTAATCTTAAACCTGGCCGGCCAAGCTAACGCGTCCGTGGCCGAAGGTCTCGAGGCCGCAGATGACAATATCTTAAACGAGGAAGACCGCCGACATTCTCTCATGGAACAAGTGGCCCAATTGCTTACAACTTTTCCGGACGCCAAAAAAATTGCCATTTTAATCCTCTCCACCAACCGCGGCATGGTTGGGGGGCTGAACACCAACTTACTGGGCGAAGTGGAAAAAATTTGCAAAGACACTAGCCTGGAAGTTGACATGATTACCTGCGGCCGAAAAGCCCGTGAGTGGATGGTCAGGGGCCATAAACAGATTTTAGCGGATTTTGAAAAATTTGACCGCAGCATCACTCCACAAGACATTTTTCCAATAGCCAAACTGGTCCGTGATATTTACAACACCGGCCAGTACCAAAAAGTTCTCATAGTCTATAACCATTTTGTGTCGACTTTATCGCAAGAACCGCGCGTTAAGCAGCTACTGCCGTTCGGCCGCTCACTAACCGACGACCGCGACGCCAAATCAAAGCAGCCTGCTAAGGACGAACAACTAACAGATTACTTATTCGAACCGGACCCACAGGCCGTGCTTAACCATTTGCTGCCGCGCATTATCGAATCACAAATTTATCAGACTATTTTAGAATCCGAGGCGAGCGAACAGTCCGCCCGCATGGTCATGATGAAGAACGCCACTGAAGCCGCCGGCGATTTAATCAGCGATCTGACTTTAACCTTTAACAAACTGCGCCAGAACAAGATTACTACGGAATTAGCAGAAATAACTGCGGGTAAAATTGCTCTTGAATAATATGCCAGAATTCCTAAACAACAAGCCGGAAATCGATGCGCTGAAGACTTTAGAGTCAGTATTGGAAACCCATGCACTGGACTTTGCCGAGCAGGACGTCTTTGTATTAATTAACCAAATTAAGTTAGCGGAAAAACAGCTGGCCGCGGGCGGATCTTTACAACAAGCCGAACTTGATAAATTAAGCGCAGAAGTTTATAAATTTATTAAGCCTGATACGAAAATTAACTAATCAACTTTATAATCCATTATCCGAGCGCAGCGACGGATCCCTTGCTTGAGGATCGACGCAAGTAGGGGATTCCTCGACAAAATCGGGATGATAATTAAGAAAGGATCTATGAACAACAAAGGCACCATTAGTCAAGTCATCGGCCCGGTGGTCGACGTACACTTTAAAGAAAAGCTGCCCGCGATTTTCAGCGCGCTGGAAGTCAACATTGATAAAACCAAACTAACGCTGGAAGTTCAGCAGCAGCTGCCCGGCAACGTGGTCCGCACCATCGCCATGTCCAGCACCGACGGGCTTAAGCGCGGCGTGGAAGTTACGGACTTAGGCGCACCAATCTCCGTACCGGTCGGAAAAGCCACGCTGGGACGCATTTTTAACGTTTTAGGGCAGGCTGTGGACGGACAGGAGCAGCCCAAAAAAGAAAAAACCTACCCGATTCACCGCCACTCGCCTAAATTCACTGACCAGTCCACCAAAACAGAAATTTTGGAAACCGGCATTAAAGTCATTGATTTGATTTGCCCCATCTTGAAAGGTGGCAAAGTCGGCCTGTTCGGCGGCGCCGGCGTGGGCAAAACCGTGGTCATCCAGGAACTCATTAACAACATCGCCAAAGCGCACGGCGGGGTCAGCGTGTTTGCCGGAGTCGGGGAAAGAACCCGCGAAGGCAACGACCTTTACCATGAAATGAAAGACGCCAAAGTGCTGGACAAGCTGGCCATGGTCTTCGGCCAAATGAACGAGCCGCCGGGAGCTCGGGCCCGCGTGGCGCTTTCGGGTTTGTCGATGGCCGAATACTTCCGCGACGAACAGCATCAGGACGTGCTAATGTTTATTGACAATATTTTCCGCTTTACCCAGGCCGGCAGCGAAGTCTCCGCGCTTTTGGGCCGTATTCCTTCGGCCGTGGGTTATCAGCCAACTTTAGCCACCGAAATGGGCGAGCTGCAGGAACGCATTACTTCCACTAAAGCCGGATCCATTACTTCGGTGCAGGCCGTTTACGTGCCGGCCGACGACTTAACCGACCCCGCGCCGGCCACGACGTTTGCACACTTAGACTCCACCGTCGTGCTGTCCCGCGCTCTTACAGAACTTGGCATTTACCCGGCTGTTGACCCCTTAGACTCATCTTCCACTATTTTGGACCCCAACATTGTCGGGCAGGAACACTACAACGTGGCGCGCGGCGTACAAAAAACTCTGCAGCGCTACAAGGACCTGCAGGACATTATTGCCATTTTGGGCATGGAAGAATTGCCGGAAGAAGACAAGATTATTGTAGGCCGCGCTCGCAAAATTCAGCGTTTCTTGTCGCAGCCATTTTCAGTAGCCGAAGTTTTTACGGGCCGCAAAGGCGAATACGTAAAACTCTCAGACACTGTTAAAGGCTTTAAAATGATTTTAGACGGTCAGTACGACACCGTTCCCGAAAGCGAATTCTACATGAAGGGCGATATTAGCCAAGTCAAAAAAGTATAAAGTATTAAGTAGCGAGTATAAAGCCGTTCGATGATATCGCTTACTACTTACTACATACTACTTACTACATGAATAAAATACATTTTCAACTCGTCACTCCCGAGCGGACCGTTCTTGAAGAAGAACTGGATTCTTTATCGTGCCCAACCGAACTGGGTCAAATCACGATTTTACCCAGCCACGTGCCGCTGGTCGCTACCATTACCCCCGGGGAATTAATAGCCCGCGCCGGCGAAAAGGAGCATAGCATCGCTGTTTCCGGCGGATTTGTGGAAATTAGGCCAAATAACCAGGTAATCGTGCTGGCCGACGCAGCCGAACACTACTACGAAATCGACACTAAAAGAGCGGAAGAGGCCGTTAAACGCGCCCAGGTTGCCATGAAAGAAAAAGCCATGTCCGCCGAAGAGTACGCCCGTGTCGCGGCCAGCTTGCAGCAAAGCTTAAGCAGGCTAAACATTGCGCGCAAGCACAGCCATCGCCGAACCGCGCCGCTATCCGGCGAGGGCGTGTTTAAGGAATAGCAATACGGATCTGCCAGTTCATATAGTATTTTATTTGTTGATTGGTATTGGCTATGAAATTAGACTTTAAACCGAAATCAAATTTGGAAAAATTCGGTGAAAAAGTCTTTTTTTTGCTTGTGGAAAACTTTCCCCGAACTTTTTTTGTCGGCGGCATGGTTCGAGATTTATTGCTTCAAAAAAAGGTGTCGGATATCGACATTGCTACGCAAGCCACGCCCCGGCAAGTTGCCAACATTCTAGCCGAAGCGCATATTACAGCCGATCTCACACATCAAAGATACGGCGTCGTGACAGCCAAAAACCAAAAACTTTCCGTGGAGATTACTACCTTCCGCAGCGAGCGCTATAAAAACGGGCGTTATCCAAAAGTTAAGTTTATTACCCAGCCGAAAGTCGATTCAAACCGTCGGGATTTTACCATAAATTCCCTATATTTTAGCCCAATTCATGGTAAGGTTTTAGACTTTCAGCAAGGGCTGGAAGACTTAAAGAAAAAACAAATTAAATTTATCGGCAACCCAGAGCAAAGGCTGAAGCAGGATCCGCTACGTTTAGTCCGAGCTCTGCGTTTTGCTATCACGCTCCAGCTAGCCATAGAAAAAACATCAAACCTGGCTTTAAAAAGAAATTTTGTGCTCCTAAAAAAATTATCAGCGAGTCGCTTGCAATCTGAAATTGAAAAAATTAAAGACGCTA
>JAGWQI010000051.1 GCA_028870105.1 Patescibacteria group bacterium | reverse complement strand
AAATATTACCGTAGCCCCCCATTATGTTATTCCCGCCGTCTGAAGTCACTGAATTATATTCACCAAACACCGCGTTACCATACCAACCGCCAACCGTGTTATTCTGGCCCGCGACAAAATTGCCCGCGCCGCTAATCACGTTACTCACACCAGCGGCAAAGCTGCTCTGCGCGACCGCGACGTCAAAACCAGTTTTATTGTTATGGCCAAGTAAAATGTTGCTGTTAGCTCCGGTTTGGCCGCTGTCTTCCACAACAAATTGGGCAACCGGCGAGCTGGAACCAATGCCAACTTGGCCATTTGGCAAGACAGTTACATAAGAACTCCCGGTGGTAGATGCCACAGTCAAAAGCGGGAGGGTTTGGGCGGAGGAAGAAGCCTGGACAACTAAGGAAGCCTGGGGGGTGCTGGAGTTTATGCCAACCGTGCCATAAGTGGTCCACCACAACAGGCCGGTGCCAAAAGTGGCGCTGCGGCTAGTGGTATACCCTAAAGTAAAGGAGTTCGGAGCGGACGCGCTGGCTCCAATCATGCCCCAATAGGATCCGCCATGATTCAAAACAATTTGATTCTGGCTAGTGCCCTGAAATTCCAAAAACTTGTTGCTGGCAAAGGTAAAGCTGTTGGCATCAGGCGTTAAGATGCCAAAACCCAAACTGCCGTCATTTCGAGCAAACAAGATAGAGGTTCCCGAGCTGTTAACCACGTTTAGGGCAGAATTGGAACTAGTATTGTCAACACCTTGGATAACCAAGGTGGAACCTGGGGTTGCCGTACCAATCCCCACATAGCCATTCTGGGTCACGGTCAGCAGCGATGTGCCGGTGGAAGAAGAAACGTTAAAGGGATTGACGCCGGAGGAACCCTGGATGTTAAAGGTGTAAGAGGAAGAGGTGGCGTTTATTCCCAGGACGGAACCGTTATCGATTAGGGTGGACGTGGCCAAGGTGGTGGCCGAAGTAAACCTGGCCGCGTAACCATTCTGGCCGCCTGTGACTCCGCTGCCCCCGGTTATGCCTAAAGTGGAAGTGGCGACCCAGGTGGCAATGCCGTTGGCATCACTCTGCAGGACACTACCCTGCGCCGGGCTGCCGCCGGTTATCTGTACTTGGCCGTTAACCACCAAGGCTTGGTTTGGGGTGGAAGTGCCAATACCAACGTTGCCGGCCTGGGTAACGTGCATTAAGGACACGCCGGAGGTAGAGGAGATATCAAAGGGATCGACAGCCGAGGCACCGGTCACAGACAAACGGGCCGAAGGAGTGGAAGTGCCAATCCCCAATCTGCCGGTGCTGGTCAGGCGCATTAGTTCGCTGCCCATGTAACCGGCGGAAGAATTGACTTTAAACAGCATGTCAGCGCCGGAGGCAAACAAAGCAGCGCCATCACTGCCGTTAGCCAAACCAATGGTATTAGACAGGGCTCCCCCGTTGTAGGCGTAATCAGAAACAATACCATTGTTGGCATTGGTCAAATAAACCTGCAGTTTACCGCCATAAGCGCTGCTGCCTGTGCCAGGGCTGGCCGTCCCAATGCCCACGCTGCCGTTGGCGGTGTTAACAAACAAGGCCGGGGAACTGCTCGTGGCCACGTTCAGGTTGCCCCAGACATCCAGAGTGGAACCTGGGGTGGTGGTACCAATGCCAACGTTGCCGCCCATAAAGGTAGCAGCGTAATTATTGGTAGCGCCGGTGGGAGCGTTAACATAGAGGCCGTAACCGTTCGTGGTGGAAGCGTTCAGGCTGCCGCCTTGGATCAAAGCGGCTATAGAATTGGTCAGCAGGGTGTTTCTGGTAGTGGAAGCAGTTGGGGCGCCGCTAATGGCAAAGGTCGAGGAAGTGGCAATGGTATAGACAGAAGTGGAGGCCGTGCCGTAAGTTAAAGGGTTAAACAGGACGTTATAAACTTGGGAGACTGGGTTGCCGGCATTGGAAATCGTCACATCAGCAGGAGCGTTTTCCAAATTGCGATAGTCATAAACAGAGGTTAAGGTAGGATTAAGATACTGGGCACGGGTAATGCCGTTGGCCGAACCGGTTTGGTTAATAGCCATACCTTGGACTTCCAAAGCATTCATCACCGCGCTACCGCTGACAGGATTGAACGCAGCAATGGTATCGGCAACCAAGGCCATCTGATTATTGCCGGAGGTCGGGTTTCTGCTAGCGCTGTTATTACTCAATTGAATACCGGCATAACCATTGCCTGTGGTAACCGAGCCCCTAACCATCAAGGTAGTGTTATTGGCAGACTCTAACAGGCCACCAGCCAAAGACAAGATGCCGCTGCTGGTAATTTTAGTTTTAATAACGCCGTTCACCTGCATATTCATGTAATCACCACTAAAACTGCTGGGGGCGTTAATGGCCAAATAGGTGCCGTTTGTGCTTGGTGATGATAGCGGATATTGGCCCAACTGCAACACCGGCGTAGCTGAAGCCACGGTATACAACGTGGAGCTAGCCGTGGAAGAAGCGTCCAGTCCAAGATCCAGCAAGGCGGAAGGTGAAGCGGTGCCAATACCAACCAAGCCAGTGCCGGTAATCCTCATGCGTTCGGCAAAGTTTGTGGCCAGGACAAGGGGGCTGGCATTTTCCGTGCCAAACAGAGCGGTACCAGTAACACTGTAAACCCCCAGGTCTTGGTTGCTAAAGCCATAGGAAGCGCCGGTGCCAGAAGCTCCGTAGTAGGTCATGGTGGTACCATTGACGTTGGTCAGGTAGTCTGAACCGGCCAAGAGCAGCTGGGCCTGGTCAGAGGCCGGAGTGCCAATGGCGGCAATGTTGCCGCCGTTATTGCCGCCAGCCACGACAAAACGGGCGGCCCCACCCCCGGCAAAGGCGTTGCTGGAAGTGCCAATTCTCACGTAGTCAGAACCGGCATTAGCCCCGCTAATCAACTCCATCAAGCTCATATTGTTGAACTGGTCATAAAAATCCAAGTGGCTGGAAAAGGCCGTGTCCACTCCGTTACGCATTTGCCAAGTTATGCCGGTAGTCGAGTTAGCCAGGCTAATGACCGGGTTATTGCTGCTGGAAATGGTAATCGGGTAAGCAGGGGTAGTAGTACCAAGGCCAAGATAGCCATTTTGGTTCATCATAAGCAAAGACGTCCCGGTGGAAGAGGAGATGTTGAAAGGATTTACGCCAGAAGAGCCTTGGATGTTGAAGGTGTAAGAAGAAGAGGTGGCGTTAACACCGGAGACGGTACCGTTGTCCCTTAGGGTTCCGTAAGTTAGGCCGGTAGAAGAGGCCCAAGTTGCAACAAAGCCGGTAGAGCCACCAGAGACACTGCCGCCCCCGCCAGTCTGGTCAGTGACCCAGGTCAGGTTACCGCTGGCATCACTCTGCAGGATCTTATTGGAAGCAGGTAGAGCAGTGGGCCAGTAGTAAGTTACGCCATTAATGGTAGTAGTGGCGGAAGCTAGGGTTGCAGTTCCAGAGACGGTTAACTGGTTAACAGTCGTCAGGCCAGAGGCGGAAACGTTGAGGTAAGAGGAGCCGGAAGAGGAGGCGATGGTTAAGATAGCGGAAGTCTGGGAAGAGGTGGCCATAATTAAAACTGTGGGCTGAGTGGTAGATGACGAGCCTATGGCAAATTGAGCCGAGGGGGTACTACTGCCCACGCCAATACTACCGCCTGCGGGGGACAGTAAAACATATCCGCTCTGGGGGTTATTAGACGAGGCTTGCAAAATCAGTGAATTGCCAGCATTAATTCCTCCGTAAACAGCACCGGTTCTGACTGCGGAACCAACGGAAATTGAACCGGTTAAATTAATCGAGCCGCTAACATCTAAGGCATAAGCTGAGTTAGGAGTTGGGTTTCCAATTCCCACATTGCCGCCTTGGGTAACCACAAATAACGTGGAACCGGTAGAAGAAGTAATTCTAAAGGGATTGGCTCCAGAAGAGCCTTGGATGTTGAAGGTGTAAGAAGAAGAGGTGGCGTTAACGCCGGCCACGTTGCCGTCGGTCAACAAGGCCGCGGAGCCGGCAAAAATGCCGTTGTTGTTGTACTGAACCTGGCCGCTGCTGCCGCCTGGGGAAGCGCTGCCGCCGCTAATGCCCAAAGTGGAAGTGGCCACCCATTGTTGCCCTGTGCCGGTGGATTGCAAAACCATTCCCAAAGTTCCGGAAGCATTGTTTGAATCAAACAAAGCGCCGGTCAGCCTCATGGTGCCGGATACATTCAATGTCTGAGCTAAGGAGGTGGTGGCAATGGCCATGTTGCCGCCATTGCTCATGATAAAGGTGCCTGCGCCGCTTTTCGCCACAAACAAGTAGTTACCGTTGGAACTGCCGTTGTTTAATACGGTGAGCGTACCGCTGACAGGAGGGCTGGCAATAGCGGGGGCATAGACATCATTTACCGTCAGGGCAGAACCTGAAAAACCAAAATTGGTGTTGCCGATGTTGGTGTAGCCGGAGTTGCTAACCACCACGCCGCTCTTGCCGTCCGAACTAACGGCTTTCAGTGCCGGCTGGGCAATGGTGTAATTGGCACCGCCTAGGGCGGAGCCGAAAGGAACAGTGTTGCCAACCGTATTACTGGTAATACTGTTGACTATGCCAAAGATGGTTCCCGTGGCATATAGTTCATCACCATTACTCAACTGGCTTAAGAAAGCGGTGCCGCTGCCAGTCAACGCTCCCGGAGTATTTCTGCTGACTGTGCCGCTGCCCGTCGTGCTGGCATTGGAAGTCTGGACATTGAGCAAAGCAATCGGGGTAGCGGTGCCAATGCCGACTTTGCCGTTGGCCAAGACAGTCAGCAGCGAAGTGCCGGTGGAAGAGGAGATATTGAAAGGATTGACACCAGCGGAACCCTGAATGTTAAAAGTATAGGAAGAAGAAGTGGCGTTAACACCAGCAACGGAACCATCGGTCAACAAGGCCGCGGAGCCGGCAAAAGTGCCGTTGTTGTTGTACTGAACCTGGCCGCTGCTGCCGCCTGGGGAAGCGCTGCCGCCGCTAATGCCCAAAGTGGAAGTGGCCACCCAGGTGGCAATGCCATTGGCATCGCTCTGCAGAACTTTGCCTTGGGCAGGGCTGCCGCCGGTTATTTGAATAGCGCCGGCTACGGTCAACAGCTGGCCGGGGGTAGTGGTGCCAATGCCCACGTTGCCTCCTGATTGAATAGTCATTCGGCTTAAAGGCGAAAGGCTGCCGGTAAAGAAGCTTAGGTCAAAACTGCTTGGGTTATCTTGGGCAATGTAGTCGCTATTGTTGAATTTAAGTTGGTTTATATTATTTATTATTAACGGATTCACGTTGGAATAAATGTTATCCACATAAATGCTGCCCGCCGAATGGACATTGCCGCTGCTGTCAACCGTAAATTGGTTATTATTACCGACAGTCAACAACTGGCTCGGACTCGTCGTTCCAATTCCCACATAACCATTCTGAGTCACGGTCAGCAGCGACGTGCCGGTGGAAGAGGAGATGTTGAAAGGATTGACGCCAGAAGTGCCTTGAAGGTTAAAGGTGTAGGAGGAAGATGTGGCGTTTATTCCCAGGACGGAGCCGTTATCAATTAGGGTGGACGTGGCCAACGTGGTGGCCGAAGTAAACCTGGCCGCGTAACCATTCTGGCCGCCGGTGACTCCGCTGCCGCCGGTTATGCCCAAAGTGGAAGTAGCGACCCAGGTGGCGACACCATTAGCATCACTTTGCAGGACCTTGCCTAATGCCGGGCTGCCGCCGGTGATTTGCACTTGGCCATTGACTACCAAGGCTTGACTGGGAGTGGTAGTGCCAATGCCGACGTTGCCACCGTAAGTCACATGCAAAACACTGCTCCCTGTGGTGGTGGAGTAAACATCAAACGGATCTATCGTGCCACTGGAACTCAAAGCCAACACCGCCCCGGGCGTGGTGGTGCCAATCCCAACATTACCAGTACTTTTGATGGTCATCCTGTTTGTGAGAGTTGTACCATTTTGAGTAAGGAAATCAATACGGCCGGGACGGGACGAACCGGACATCGCTCCATCAGAGACATAATCTATTTCTGCAGAAGTTCCCCAACCATTGGTATAGGAATAACCTGTCACGGAACCTAAAACATCACCTGAGGCCACGGAACTTTTGGCTGTCGGCGTACCCTTTGAACGAGAAAGATATATGGAAGGGTAGCCATTAGAGGAACCAACGTAATAAACAAAATCCGACTTAGCACCATCATTACTGACAACTTCATAAATAGAGCTGCTCACAACAGAGCCCATTGGCACCAACGTCGGATCGGCCCCTAATCTAACCCTGCCTTTGTTATCGACTCCAAAAGTAGAGTAAGAGTCTGTGGTTGAAGAAATTAAAAACTGACTTGTGTTATTGTTAGCCATCCGTAAACTCAGAGTTGCCGCCGGCGTGCTCGTCCCAATCCCCACATTCCCGCCCATAAAGGCAGCAGCGATGTTGTTAGTGGCGCCGGTGGGGGCGTTAACGTAGAGGCCGTAAGCGTTGGTGACTGCTCCCCCGCCCTGGATAGAACCACCGCTAATGGTCAAAGCACTCGATGACGAAATGGTTATGTTAGGTCCAGCAATGGGCGCTCCAGAGACTGAAAGGTTTATGGCATTAGCAAGAGTGGCCGCTCCAGTGGTAGCATAGGTGGGTTGGTTAAAGAGGATGTTGTTGAGCAGTGATGTCTGCGATGTTGTTGCTATATAGGCAGCGGTTTCCAGACCCCGGAAGTCATAGGCGGAAGTTAAGGTGGGGTTTACATACAGGCCACGGGAGATGCCGGTAGTGACAGTTTGATTAATGCTTGGCAAAATTACTACAGCATTTCCACTTCCCGATGTGGTGAAAAGCGGAGTAAACTGGACAGCGTCAGTGTTACCAGCGGTAAAATTTCTATTTTGTATACCCAACGTAGCAGAAGTTTGAGTTCTTATGGCAGTACCCTGAAATTCATTTGCTAACATTGCCCCATCGGTCTTAATCGATCCAGCGGCAGAGCGATACAAATTCGCCGTGCTATCGCCAAAGTTAATCCCGCCGGCAGCGGTGGTGGACGCGGCTAAAGATAACAGCGCGGTGGGGGTGGTGGTGGAAAGGCCGACGTTGCCTGAGGAGTCAATCCTTAACCTTTCCGTCGAATTGGTTACGAGCCCAAGCAGGTTAGCACCTGGGAAATACATACCGTTTCCGGAACTGTTGTAGTTTAAGTATGCCGGAGCAGCAACATTCCCGCTTACTGCTTTAAATACATCAGCCACTACATATCCACCTTCTGCATAAATACCCAGCCCCCCCTTCACATGTAAAGGATATAAAGGGTTTGCCGTCCCAATCCCTACATTCCCATTGGGCAGAATGGTTATGGCCGGGCTGGAGCTGGCCATGAGCTGCAGGGCGTTGTTAGTTAAGGTCCCCAAAGTGCCGGTAGCGCCAAAGGAGTTACCGCCCTGGACATAGGCGTTAAGGCTGGAAGCTAAGGTAGAGGTGGAAATCCAGGTGGGCGACGAGGCATTGCCATTGCTTTGCAGGATTTGTCCGGTAGTGCCATATTGGCCATTGAACGACAAGGCTCCGGCTTGGTTCACATGCATTAAAGAAATGCCGGAGGTGGAAGAAATATCGAACGGATCAACAGCCGCCGTACCGGTTACAGACAAACGGGCTGAGGGCGAAGTCGTCCCAATACCAACATTTCCCGTTGACGCCGACATTACAAATCCTGTGTGTGTAAGTGCACCATCGAAATAACTAAACCCTAGGTCATGAGTACCTAAATAAAGTCCGTTATAGCCATTATAATTACCAAAACCGATTTGGCCTGAGTTAGCCAAATAATTCGTTGCATATACAGTGCCCGAAACCTGTAAAGGATAGCTGAGATTCGTCGTCCCAATCCCCACATTCCCATTTGCGGCCACAGTCAAATATTGGGCGCCGGAAGACGACGCCACGGTCAGCAAGGTTGTGGTTGGCGCAGTAGAAGTGCCCTGGATGGACAAAAGTGAACCTGGGCCGGTAGTGCCAATGCCAAACGATCCTCCCATTGAACCATCAGCAAGACCGA
>JAGWQI010000102.1 GCA_028870105.1 Patescibacteria group bacterium | reverse complement strand
ACCCTCATTCTGGACGTAAAGCACCTGGTTTGCGCTAAGTGCCACGCCACGGGCCGTGCCCGTAGGGGACATTTGCGGCGTATGGATGAGGCGCGCGGTACCGCTGCCAACCTTAAGCAGGCTGTTGTCGCCTGAGGTGATGACATACAGTTCCTTCTCGCCTGTCGGGATTTGCCAGTCCCTGGAGGAGAGAACCACGTCGTCGATCCTTGTACCGGAAAACAGGACAACTTCGCCGTTTGACCCAAACCCGCCAAAAGGCAGGGCATTGTCTGGGACGAAGCTGTAGACTTTCGCCACACCAGTGGAGTCGAGGGCGTAGACTTGCACGCCATCTTTCCAGGAATTGGCCACCGAACCTACAGGCTCAAAGTAGTTCTTGATGAGCGTCGGCTGGCCGTTCTGAACACGGAACAGCCCTAGGGCGGTTTTGGTCGGGGCGTTTGGTGGTGCCACCGACTGACCCAAAATCCACAAGTTGCCTTCGGACTGCAGGAAACCGGCAATGCTGGAGAACCAAAAGTTGCTGTTCTGGTCCTTGAGGTTGTTGAACAGCACGGTCGGTTGTCCGCTGGTACCAATCTGTACGAACAGTCCTTGGGGGACCGGCGGCACAGCGGTGGACTGCTGCGGCGGAGTGGCGACCAATAATACGGTAGCCTTCCCCCCGCGAACTTCCAAACTCGGCGAGACCTGCGTGACGGTGTAGGTGGTGTCCTGTCCCGTGCGCGGGTCTTTGGCGGTCAGGGTGCTGCCGGCGCCAATGAGCTGGCCGGAATTCCCGGACGAATCGGCGTACCACAGGGACAAAAACGGTTGGCCCGTGCTGAGCTTGTGGTTGGGGTCTACGGCCATAAAGTACACCGTGGTGACCCCGCCTGCGTTGCGGGCGCAGCCCATCTCAACGTAGCCGCTGTTGGCCAGGGTTTGGCCGCCGGGAAGCTGGGCGTCGGAGATGAGTGGAGTATTGGTTCCATCCGCTGAAATGCTAAAGCTGCCGTCGAAAGCCCGGTTGCCATAGCAGGCAAACGGGGTGCCATTTGCATCCCAGCCGGTGACGAGTTGCTGAACGTCTACCAACGCGGTAGCGCTGTAAACTACGCCGTTACTGCTGACTGCCGTTGCGGAAGGCGACGTCTGGACGCGTGGCTGGGCCAGTTCGAGCCGGCTTTGCAAGCCGGAGTCTGGCCAGGTCCCGAGAGTGGCAACCGCTGGTGTTGAGACCATTTGAAGGCCCAAAAGGGCCTGGGTTTTCGAGTCGATCCAGGCAGCGCTCGCCGCCTGGATTGCGGCTAGAACAAAAACAGCCGCGCTCTTGAGTGGTGACATAGGTCCTCCTTTTTTCTTGCTGAAACCAGTATTCAACGCTTAGTATGACACTGATTTTAGCCAATTATTATACTATAAAAGTAATTTTTTTGCAAGGGCAAATTAAAGCCAAAAAAGTGGATATTTTTGCTTTAATTTATTTTTTTTTGTATAATTTAACAAATAGGGTCTTTACGAAATAAATATAGTATTAATTTTTGTTTTCGCTGTAGTTGTAAAAATAACAAATTTTATATGAGCAAAACACTGC
>JAGWQI010000050.1 GCA_028870105.1 Patescibacteria group bacterium | reverse complement strand
TTCGATTAAAAATTTTACGGTTTGGGGGTTCCAGAAATTTTTGTGGGCTTGCAGGAATTTGGAAAAAATTCGTTTCATGAAATTTTATTTTAGGCTAAACCGGGAAAAAAGTCGGTAATAATTCGGCGCGGGCTCACGTCCATGCCGCGCAGCGTGGCTTTGACGGATCTAACCATCAGGTTGGAGCCGGAAATGTAAAAATAGCGTTCGCGGAAATCCGGCACGGCCGCGGCAATTTTTTGGGCATCTAGATATCCGCTAAAGCCGTTCCAATCGGCGGGCGGGTTCGGATCCGTCAAAGTGCAAAAAGTCGGCATGCCCAAAGCGGAAGCCTGGGTTAACACGTCGCCGTAAGCGATTTCATTTTTATTGCGGCAGGAGTACAGTAAGGTAATGGTTCGCCGCTGGTTGGTATCTATTAGGTATTTTAGCATGCTGCGGAAAGGTGTAATGCCGATGCCGCCTGCTATAAATACCAGTTTTTTATTGCGATTATGGGGCAGCGTAAAATCACCGGCTAGCTGCCCGGCCACAATTTTATCGCCCGGGCGCATTTTGGCCAAAGCGCGCTTGTAGCTGCTCGGTTGCTGGTAAAATTTTATGCCCAAAGTTATGTCGGCCTCGGTTGGCGACGACGCCAGGGTAAAGTAGCGGCGATTGCCGCGGCTGTCTTGTTTGTTGTGGGCCAGCGTTAGCTCCATGTACTGTCCCGGCCGGAATTTGAAACTTTGCGGGTTGTTGAACACAAAATCGTAAATATCCTCGCCGGCTTTTTTGATGGATTTGAGTGTTAGAACCAGCCGTTGTTTCGGGCTGATGATGTAAGAAAAAACGTTGCCGGCGAGCAGGGCCAGTTCCGGCGTAAAATCAAATTTGCCAATGTGGGTTTCGGGCGCGAACAAAACCCCAACGAGCAGCCCGTAGGCCAGCCGGCCGTCGCGAGTCGGCGGCATGGTTAGCGGTTCAGTTAGCATGACCGAGGCAAAAAATATCAGCGGCGCGTCCACTAAGGTCTTGTAAAGCGCGGCGGCCGGGCTGCTGCTGCCGAGGGTAAAAATTATTCCAAAAGCGCCGATCAAAAACGCCAGGATCGCGTCAAAACGCTGGACTTTTTTAATTATCAGCAGGCCTATTGGCCAACTTAAGTAAAGCATGGAAGCCGTGCCGACCCACCAGTTAGCGGATTGGTTCATGGCCAGCGCCACCAAGGCCACGGCCAGCGCCGCCGGATTAAATAAGTGTTTGTTGTTGATGTTGAGAATGTACTTGCTGGCTTGCGCCCAGATACTGGCCCAAATTAAAAATGGCAGGGTGGAGGACAACCCCAAAGTCGGCGGGGGAATAATTAAAGCTAAAATTAAAGCCGTAATGTAGACGGACTCGGCGTTAACCGGCAGGCGCAAAAATTTGGCGCATAAAAAATTGGCCAGCCAGTTAAAAGCTAAAAGCGCCAGGGTGGAAAAGACCAGGGCCGCCGGTGAGAACGACAATATTCTTAAGTAAGAAAACAGTAAAGCGCCAAGCAGCAGTATTATTAATCCGTACAACACTACCCGGTACATGGTAATGTTGTTCAAAAAGTTTTCAATTTGGCGGCGAAAAATTAAAAATAACGCGGAACTGACGGCCAGGTAGCTAACAATGGCGAAGGAGCTGGCAAAGAGCGGTTTGAGCATGTGTTTAAATTTTATATCACGAAGCGGTCAAAGCCGGAGGTTTGTGTGGCTAGGCCGTGGCGGTTTATCATGTAGCCTTCTAAGTTTTTTTGTTTTTCAATAAATTCAATGCCGGTCGGGCCCATGGCAAAGGCGGCGGTAGCAAACCGGTCGGCTTGGTACACATCAGGGCCAATAACCGTGAGGCTGACGATTTCATCGAGCGGATCGTCGGGGCGTTTGGGATTATAAATGTGTGCGCTGCGCTCATAGCTGCCGGAAGTGGCAATGCCTTGGCCGGATAGCCGAAGCGCTTTAATAATTTGTGAGGTGTTAAAAGGATTGCGGATGCCCACTCGCCAGGGTTGCCCTTGCTCGTTTTGGCCCAGCGTCTGCATGTCGCCGCCGGCGTCAATAAAAAAGTTTTTATAGCCTTGTTTTTGCAGCAGCAGCGCGGCGTTGTTAATAGCCCAGCCTTTGACCAGGCCTGAAGGGTCAAGCGCGCCGTCGGGCTTGCGGATGTCAAAGTACCCCCCGGTTTCCTGTTTGGTCTGCTCGGATAACGCTAAAACTTCCTTCATCTCCTTGGAAAATTGACTGGCGCTTATTTCCTCGCGGTTAATGCGGCTAATTTCGCTTTGCGGCTTGTAGGTGCTAAAACGCTCGTCCACTGCGCGGAAATAATCGAATACGGCGGTTATGCCTTCGGCCGCTTTTTGCCCCAAGACTTGAACAGTTATGGGCATGCCCATAATTAATTCGGTTTGTCTCATGAGCTTAGCGTTTAATTTTAATTCGCGCGGCCGGTATTTGAATTTTAGCATCTTTGTTAATTTTTCGCTTGGGTTAATGCAGAGGCCAGTGACTGTTGGAAGGCTTGGCTAGTTTGGGTGGCGCCAGAAACGGCATCAACGTTGGCGCTTTGGACGGAAATGGCTTCTTGTTTTAAAATCGGCAAAGCTTCCTGGCTGATGCGCAGGGAGGTTTCGCGGTCCTGCGGGTAATCCAAGAACTGGATGTCGGTGAGCTTGCCGCCGCTGATTATGGCCGCGACTTGGACATTGCCAAAGTAAGCATCGGCGCTGCTGCCGGTGTATTGGCCGTCTTTATATTGGCCCGTGGGCTTAGGCGCGGGCGCTGGCGTAGGCGCGGGCGCGGGGGTTTTAGTAGGAGTTTTAGTTGGGGTGGGGGGCGGGCTGGACGGCTGGGCCACTGGTTGGGTTGTGGGCTGGGTGCTGCTGGGCGGGTCTTGGGTCAGGGGCGGGTTGTTATCGGCAATTTGGATTTGATTACTAGGCAAGCTTGGGACGGTTAGGGGGGTGATTGCCTGTTTTTTCGCAAATACGAGGTAAAAAATAAAAATCAAACCGACAGTAGCCGATAAAGCGTATTTTCTCATAGGGTTTTTTAATTGTTTTTTATTATACGATGCTTTGGCCGGTTTGGGTGCGTGGATTTGTGGCTATTTCGAACGATTTTAAAGGCTCTCCGAGCTGGCGAAGAGCCTTTAAAAGTTTGAGTTTTGCTAAGTATTGGAGAAATGTCTGCAGCCAAATCATCTTTGTGTATCCAGAGCAAGCGACGTGGCTGCAATCCCTTGGTTAGAACCGCGGGGACTCAAGGTTTACGCACCCTTTCGAGTCCTTTTTATTATACCATTTTGACCCTTCCTGGGATATAATGATTTAGCGACCTCCCGAAATTTGCACAAAATGACCACTTTGCCTAAAATCCGCTAAACTATAACCAAAATGCGCTATTTTAACTTAAAAATAACCTATCCTTTCCCTATTAATTTCGGCCAATGCAACCCAAATGACTGAACTTCCCCCCGAACTAAAAGAGCAAAAAATGCCGCGGACCTTCCCCAAAGGCGTCGCCGAGATGACGCCCCAGATTTCCATGGCTGACATCAAAAAAGCCGGCCTCCTGTCCGGTAAGAAAGAGTCTGCCTTGATTATGGTGATTAACTACCGCCTGCCTACCAAGCGGTATAATTTCTTTAGTATTGGTAATGTCCAATTTCTCTCAGACGAAATGGCTGAAGGGTACACGGACCAAGAAGACGAAGAGCCGGAGGATGAAGAATGGAGCGGCAAAGGCGGAAAGGCAATGACTACTGGCTGGATAGAATTTGACTTCATTGCCCATGCCTATCACGATCCAAAGAACAAGAAAAATCCGATAGTGATTACTGGTTATTATCCTCAAAATTATTTCAGCGTTTCCATTGAAAGCACTCAAGCCAACTACGGCGGCCGAGGCAATTTTTGGTTTAAGTGCCCCGGCCTTGAAGTTGGGCCTAGGTGCTACAAGCGGGTCCGTATATTATATTTCAAAGATAAACGTCTGGCTTGTCGAACTTGTCATGATCTAGCTTATATGGCACAAAACTTAAATAAGGAGGAGCGGAAAGAAGGTCTACCTGTTCCAGTGGATAAACTCAATAACATGAAGAAAGAAATTAAAAAGGTATTTTACAAGGGAAAACTGACCAAGCGGGCCGAGCGGTTCCGCCGAATGAAGGAGCGTGCGGAGGCGGCGGCCATGACTTACTCGGACAATTCAACGTACAACTTTGGTAAGAAATCTGGTAAAATTAAAACCTCTAAAAATAAGGGCAAATAGTTTATTTTAGGTTTTTAAGGTTCTAAATTTAAATTGTGGATTGTTACTTGAACTTTAACTTCCAAAAAAAGTTATGACAAGTGGAGTTATCCACTCCATAAAAAATTATTGTATTATCAATTTAAATTTTATTATATTTAACTTTCAAAATTAAAAGGGAGAAGTTCGCCGACAGGTGTTGCTTACCTGTCTTTAAAACTTCTCCCCAGCCTGAACCTTTTGGGGCGCAGGCAGCCTGTAGCCGTGTTAGTGTTGGGCTTGCATAACTCAGCAACTTTCACCCGGCGTGGCCTACGGAAAGCCAGACCGGAGAATTTTGCAAGTACAACAGTTAACTCGGCAGGATCGAGCGAGAGTTCAGCGCCGGCGAGGGCAGGGCGTACTGGTGATAGTCAGCCAGCTTCCCCTTGTCCAGCCTGTCCTGGCACGCGGCGCAGAACGGCGTCCACGGCACGGCTTCCAGCCTGCGAGGCGGAATTTCTTCCTCGCAGTTGAGGCACGTGTCATAAACCCCCTGTTGCATGCGCTCGATGGCCAGCCGGATCAGGAACGCGAGTTTCGTTCTGATGTCCTGAAAGGCGGCCGCCATCTCCTTAGCGACACTGCCATTGGCCAAGTCGCCTTGGTCGTGCGGCGGCAACGGTTCGCCGAGGCCGTCAATCCGTAGGTCGAGCTCTTTGGCTTTCGCCGAGAGCGTGGTGTGGTACTTCTGAAAGCGAACATCGATTTTCTTCACCTGTTTCTTCCTTTCTGTGCTTCTGTACTACTTGAGACGGATTTTGAGTTCCCGCAACAACTTTTCGTCGTCCCCATTGAACGTGCCGGGGACCACGTTGCCGCTTTTGACTTTCGGCTCGACTTCGCGGGGCTCTGTGGGTTCGGGCGGAGCGTCATCGCGTTTCTGAAAGGCAATCGTCGCCTCCAGAACGAGATAAACATCAAATCCGGCAGCGCGGATTTTCTCCACGGCATTGACAATGGAAATGCTATCGCTGAGCGAGTCGTTGATGGCAATTCCAAGGTCGTTAAGCAACGGGCGTAACCGTTCTATATCGCTCACTAAAAGCCTCCTTAAATTATCTATATGTGCGGTAAAACAGTTAAAATTAGCATACTCTGATGCTATTGTCAACGCGCGCGTGCTGTTGTCAACGCGGAAGATTTTCAGCCATTTGGCCAAAAGTTTCAAATACCCCTAAAGGCTTTGCCTCAACTATCCGCACTGGCGTGAAGCTGGTCATCAGATATTTCCAAATGGCATACATGGCGTAAGTATCCATCTTGCAGTATTTTTTTAAGTCGCTTGCGATTTTATCTTTTTCGTTTTGGCTTATAGAACTAAAGCACATCTCAAACCATTTCTGGGAAGCCAACCCGCCTTCGCGAATATCTAAATCGTTATAACTTAGCTCTGGAACCAGTACAGGTAAAACCTTCTTGATTGAGGTTTTGCCTTTAAAATCAGGATGAACAAAATATCTTTTTTTAAAAATATCTTCCAAGTCGTATAATCGATTGCAAAGGTCTTCCAAAAATGCTGTATGCTCGGGATAATGCTGCGCCAGTTCCTTTGTCCTATCCCGTTCAAAACTTTTATGCCAAGCGATTATACTGCCAACCGGCCCGATAAATTCTTTCAGCTTTGCTATGACCTCTAAAGACGGATCTTTGTCGCCGCGATATAAATATTCTCGGTGCTCTGGTTCGGAATCAACACTTGTAACTATATGCAAAGAAAATTGAAACGGTACTTGCTGATAAGGGCTAAAGCCGTCAAACAATGGAATTGCCGAGGGGTAGGTTTCATAATCAAAAAAATATAACGGATAAATTAGACTCGCCAGTTCTGCCCTGATCGCCGCCGCGTTTGTTATTGATACAGCTTGTTTATGAGCTTTAACCTGAATTGACTGATGAGGACTGAGCTCAAACTCCTCCGGTATGTTTTCCAGGGCAAAGACTTCCTGATCTACGAGTGCCGCCAGTTTCTTTTTGCTTTTGCCTATCATGTAGATATCATGGACAGAATACTCGGGCACGTGCGGATAAGAATGCTTAAACGTGGTGCATTGCGCTGACCTGCCTTTGTAAATACACAAACATTCCAAGGCCGTTTCGTCGTCTTGAAGCAATGCGGCCTTCGCTTCCTGCATTTTTTGTCTGGTACTTTCTTCGCGGGCGTTCACTTCCGCAGTAACGTCATCTATCTGAAACAGTTGCGAGGAATTTATGTTGCCAGATCTTATGTACTCTTTATTCAGGCAAATAATAAAAATTTTATTCAACTCAATGCCGGTTTCTTTTAAAATAACTACCTGGAATGAGGCATCCTCAATGTGATCAATTTCCTTAGAATTCTCTTTTACTGAGCTAGTGCTTTTAACTTCGTAGAGATTCCATTTGCCGCTGGGCTGGTCATATTCTAAGATGTCGTGCCGGGCAAGAAAGACGTCATAAACGGAAGTCGGTTGAAAAATTACCGGCGTTTTTTGAGCAATGTATTTTTTTGACAACTCAACGGCGTTATCTTCGGTCGGAGTGATAAAAAGACCGTTTGGGAAAAGCAAGCGGGCCCATTCCTCCACATCATTTCCCTGCCTGAGAAGGTTTAGCTCAAAATCCGACAGCTCATACAGATCAATTAATTCGGGTTTATGGATTTTCAGCCAGGAATTTTTGCGGCAGTCCAAAAATTCAATATATTGGGTTTTGTTGATTAGATTGCTCATTTAGATATTGCGGCTATAAATTTTTCAAAGCTGTTGGTCGGCGAATGCTCTGACCTCTTTGCGTCAGAGCTTAAGTGTAAATTAAGATTTCCCGAAAGCAATATGAGGTTATCTTTGCTGAGCTTGGAGTTTTTTACGAAATCTGATATGTAGTCTTTCAAGACTCTTTTAGAACGGGAGCGATGCACCAATGCCAGAGTCGGTAAAAACACGTAAATTCTTTTTTTATCAATATGGAAAGTTTTAACGTATTTGATCAACTGCGAATTCACGCGTTTAATAAGGTCGCGGGGATCAAAAGTTGAAGTGCCTTTTTGCATTCTGAGCATGTCTTTTTTCGCCCTATCGCTGTTGAAAAACGGCTGTATCCATCCGGCTATGGCTTTAACTTCGATTACCGCAATGGTTTTATCTTTTTTATCAATCCTGATGTCGGGGCAAGTTTTTCCGACTTGTCTGCGCAAATATATTTTCCAGCCCAGTTTTTTTATTCTTGAATAATGATATAGTATTCGGGAAATAAAAAACTCCAAATCCGAGGATATGGGACTGTGGTATGCTGTCTCAAAATTGTCATTTTGAAAATCTCTTTCGATTTTCGCCGATGAGTAAAGTTCCTGAATCCGCACTAGAAGCAATGGAGTTACCAGCAGATTTCTTGAAAGACGTCGCGCCAGCGCGCGGGATTCCTTATCCAAAATTTTATAGTATTGGGTTTTTATTTCATTCAGCTGCTTCATAAATCTTCTTTCTGGATTTCGTCTTCAAAAGGATCAATAATTTCGGAATGGTATTCCACGGAGAACCACTGCCAAAACATTTCTTTGGTTCGGTCTTTCGGCCACCACATCTCTTCAGTGCACCAGCTGTAAAGTTCATAGTCAAAAATATCTTCCCATATGTCGTTAACCTGCTCTCTGGCTTCCTTCTCTGTTGAATAGTTAGCGATTAAAATCACCGTGCAGTCCTTTTCAAAAACCTCATCAGTATATTCTCTGTCCGCGTCGGGTACGTGATTAGCCCATTCGATAAAGGGTTTTTTAGGTTTAATAATGGCGGCTGATCTGTCAATATTGTACATAGTTTTCAATCGATGCCTAAATTATAATTCATCCCGACCCAGTCTCATTAAATATTCCCGCTCCCGTTCAGTAGGCAGCCGGATAGTTTTTAGGTGTTTAAACCC
>JAGWQI010000001.1 GCA_028870105.1 Patescibacteria group bacterium | reverse complement strand
GCCCATCCCGCCCATTCCGCCGCCAGAGGGCATGGCCGGAGCCTTGGGCTCGGGCTTGTCCACGACAATGGCTTCGCTGGTTACCAAAATCGAGGCAATCGACACGGCGTTCTCCAGAGCCAAACGCGTGACCTTCAGCGGATCAACAATGCCGGCTTCCATCATGTCCTCGACTTTGCCGTTTTCCCAATTGCCGCCGTCGTATTTGGAAAAGTCAAAGCCCACATGTTCGCTCTTGCTAGATTGGATAAACGAAACAATGCCGGTCGGCTCAATACCGCTGTTGGCCGCGATCTGGCGCAACGGAGCCTCCAGGGAATCACGCACCACCTTGACGCCGGCGCGTTCTGCAAAATTCATGCCATCGGCGAAACCGTCAAGCTTGGGGGCAATCCGGGCCAACGCCGCGCCGCCGCCAGCCACAATCCCCTCCTGCACGGCCGCGCGCGTAGCATTAAGCGCGTCCTCAATCTTAAACTTTTTGGCCTTCATTTCGGTTTCCGTAAAAGCACCCACTTTGATAACGCCCACGCCGCCGGCCAAACGGGCCACGCGTTCCTGCAGTTTTTCCTTGTCGTAATCCGAACTCGATTCTTTATATTCGGCTTTAATCTGGTTAACACGTTCCTCGATTTTCTTTTTATCGCCCTGGCCGTCAACAATCGTGGTATACTCCTTGGTCGCAATAACTTTGCGCGCCCGGCCCAATTGCTCTAACTCTGTCTTGTCGAGCTTGAGCCCCAAATCTTCGGTAATTACCTGGCCGCCGGTTAATACCGCAATGTCCTGCAACATTTCCTTGCGCCGGTCGCCAAAACCCGGGGCTTTAACCGCCAGCACGTTAAAAGTACCTTTGAGCTTATTGAGCACGAAAGTCGCCAAGGCTTCGCCTTCAACTTCGTCGGCAATAATTACAATCTCCTTTTTGCCGCTCTGCGCGACCTTTTCCAGCACCGGCAACACGTCTTGCACGCTGGAAACTTTTTTATCGGTAATCAGAATGTAGGAATCTTCCCACACGGCTTCCATGCGCTCGGTGTTTGTCACCATGTACGGATTCACGAACCCTTTGTCAAACCGCATGCCTTTAACCACTTCCTTGTCCAAGCCCGTGGTTTGGCCTTCTTCCACGGTAATAATCCCTTCGTGGCCGACCTGCTCCATCATTTCCGAAATCAGTTCGCCAACCTCGTTATCGAGCGAAGCAATCGTGGCCACCTGTTTAATTTCTCCCTTGGTTTTCACGTCCCGCTTAACTTTCCTCAGCTCTTCCACCACAAAGGCCACGGCTTTATCCATACCCTTTTTAATATTCATGGCCTGGCTACTGGCCAAAGCCGCGGCTTCAAAACCTTTCTCCACCATTTTCTGGGCCAATACCGTGGCCGTGGTCGTACCATCACCAGCCGCTTCATTGGTTTTATTGGCCACTTCCTGAATCAGGGAAGCGCCCACGTTTTCGAACTTGTCTTCCAGTTCAATGTCCTTGGCCACCGTCACGCCGTCGTCGGTTACCGTCGGGCTGCCAAAACCCTTGTCTAAAATCACGGCTTTGCCTGTTGGGCCTAAAGTGACCCTCACGGCGTTAGCCGCAATGTCCACGCCATTCTTAATGGCCTGCTTGGCCTGAAAACCCGATTTGATAATTTTCGCCATAACACTCCTTTGTCGAAATTCGAAGCACGAAGCACGAAATTCGAAACAAGTCTTAATTTCTGAAAATGAAAATTTGAATTTCGGTTATTCTTCGGATTTCGAAATTCGAATTTTAAATTTATTCTACTATTGCCAATACGTCACTCTTATCCTCTTCCTTGCCGACGTATAGAATTTTATACTCGACTTTTTCGCCGTTATCTTCCAACTCGACCTCGTCTCCGGCATACTTGCCGAACACAACCGTATCGCCGACTTTCAGACCCAAAGCCGCAATCTCGCCGCCACTGCCCAGGGCGACGATTTTCCCTTGCGCCTTTTTCTCTTTATCCGCCGTATCCGGCAAAACTATCCCACTCTTCGTGACCTCCTCGGTCGATAACTGCTTTACCAGAATTCGGTTGCCTAAAGGTTTGACTTTCATAACCCAAATCTCCTTTAATTACTTGTCTTGTAAAGATATTATAACGTCTTTTAGCACTCTGTCAAGGGGAGTGATAATGACCAAAAACCGCTTAAAGCTATGATATAATAACACCATGAACGGCGCCTATCAAGACCAAAAAATAGCCCGAGTTTATACTGACTTTTTGGACTCGTTTAACGGCCAAATCCAGCGACAAATTTTGGGGCAAGCAATTAGCGGCGCGCTGCCGGAGGGTGATTTGACTCTACTGGACGCGGCTTGCGGCACCGGCTGGCTGGCCGCGGAGTTAAAACCGCGCTTCCCCAAAACTTACGCCTGCGACAGTTCCAGCCAGCTAATTGCCTTAGGCCGACAGCGCTACCCAGCGGTAGAATTTTCGCATTGCGATATTCAAATTTCCCTGCCTTACCCGGACGGGTTTTTTGACGCGATAATTTTGAATATGGCCGGCCCGGATTTAAGCGACCTTGACGCGGCGTTAAAAAATTTAGCGGCAAAAACAAAAAATGGCGGCCGGCTAATTTTGACTCTTCCCAACCCGTATTACACTTACCCTGCGGCAGTCTGGAAAAGATCTCCGCTAGATTTTCTACTTAGACGCAAGCCCAAATTGCTCATCAATAAAAATTATTTTGGCCCTGAGCAAATCATTCGCGAATTCGGCGGGCAAACAATCCCCTCACATTTTTATTCGCTCAGCGCCTATTTCATGGCGGCCAAGCGCGCCAATCTAAATTTTAATAGGCTCGCGGAATTAAAAAGCCAAACGGACAGCAGCCGGTTTGACTTAAATTACCAGATGTTCCGCTACCCGCTAATCTTGCTCCTGGAATTTTACAAATGATCTTCTACTAAACACGCGAAAGATACTAAAATGAAGCTTCAGGTTTAGTATTATTAGTACATTTTAGTATTTAGTAGAAATTATCCCACAAAAAACTTCTGCAGTAATTCCCTCTGCTTGCTCTGAGGATGGAACGACAGCTCGTCGTCGCGCACCAAAATAAACTCCTCTTGGCGAATGCGCGGCAGCTGCCAATTTTGGAGCCTGGCCTCCAGCCAGCGGCCAAAACTTCCTAAAAACAGCCGTTCAACGATTCTCTGAGGCAATGAGCGCCGGCCGCCATTCGCAGGTTCAAAATGTGGCGACTTAAAATTCTGCCGGCCCGTCGGCTCGTCCGCCAATGCCCGGACGAAGACAAAAGACTCGGCAAAGGAAGGAAAAAACCGCGAGATCCATTCACGGTTATTTTGTTGAAAGTCGGCCACAGCCGGCTCGCAAACTAACGGCCGCAGCTTGGCGTACTCCCAGGCCGTATATAAATTCCGCAACTCGCCTATAGTCTTACCAGCCGCCACGTAATGATTCAAGCAAAAACGATTGGCAATGTGGCGGCCGTGGCGGCGGCGGCCAAGAACCTGAAAATAAGCGGTCACCAAGGTCCGCGCCAGCCATAAAAACCGCGAATCGACAATAATAAACAAGTCAATATCGGAATCAGGTTTTTGCAGCCCCATGGACTGACTGCCGGCTAACCCCACGCCGCGCACAAACGGCACGTGCCTTAACCCGCCGACAAAACGGCGGATCAGCCGTTCACGCCGAATGCCAAATAAAAAATTCTGCCAACGCTGCAAAATGACCCGCCTGCGTCCGGCCAAACAGTAAAAACCGTATTGCTGTTCAACCTCGGCTTTGCACTCATTATTTAAACAAGCCAAGATTTCTTCTGCTGTGGCCGGGGCAGACTGGATACCATTAACGCTGATTAGATCCCATTCGGTATTTATGACAAATTTAATCTGCTGGACATCGGCCAGCAAAAACTTTCGCAACTCCAAAAGCGTCAGAGGGTAATCCTGGAGGTCAAAAAATTTTAAGGTTAGCAGGATTCGATCTTTTAACATATTTTATTAAAATATCTGCAAACTTAGAAACAGTTCGTAAGCTACAACCCCAAACTATCCAGCGTCACCTCCTCCCACTCATCAAAATCAATTTCCTTAAACACGCGCAAACGGTGCGAAAATTCCGTTTCGGAAAACTTGTACTGCGCCTGCGCGGATTGCCCGGCGCGGTGCGAATACATCTCTTTTTTCTCCAAAACCACCGGCCGGTTCTCTCTCGCCAATTTGTAGCGCGTGCCCGAGGGATGATCAAACACCAGCACGTCCTGCGTGCCTTGCTTTTGCGGCCCATCGGGTGTCTCCAAAATCAAATCTTCCCTAGTTAATTTGGCATTCTTAAAATGCGCTTTGGCCGTCTCCACCAATTGTTCCCATTTTTCGTCTTGCATAGGTTCAAGATTAATGATAATTACAGATATCACATCTGTATATCTGTACAGACCCGTGATCCCTAACCTATTGGAGCAGTCCTCCGCTGCCATACACGCCGCTTAAAGTACCAAGCGATTTTAAGACCAACGGCAGCAATACGACCATGGCCAAAATCGGCAGCACTACCAAAACAACGGTAATGTAAAGCTGCCACTTCATGTAGGTCGTGGTCTTATGGGTATTATTGTAAATCGCCAACAGCATTTCGTCGGTGCTGGGCTTGCTGATTTGCTCTGGCTGGCCGGAATCGGCTGGCCGTGCTAGATTTGTTTCCATAGTCTTAAATTCTTAATTCTTACTTCTTAATTCTATCATCTTTGGCACTGCGGGCAAAAACTGCCCGTGCGGCCGTTTAATTTTATCGATCGGATGATGGTCCGGCACTTTTTGCACTTCTCCCCTGCCCGGCCATAAACAAAATGAAACTTGCCCATTTGCCCCCAGCTGCCGTCCGTGGTCACAAAGTCCCCGACGCTCGAACCTTTGGCTTTTACGGCCTGTTTGAGCACTGGTTTGATCCATTTATACACGGCTGATAATTCGTCACTGCTCAGTGTCGAGACCCGGCGCGCTGGCCGCACGTGGGCGTGAAAAAGAATTTCGTCACTCTAAATATTGCCAATGCCGGCTACGACTTTGGGGTCCATTAACACCTGCTTGATTTTTCTGCGTTCAGCGTTTTTGACGGCCGTCAAAAACGCTGATATGGTAAATTTTTCATCCAGCGGCTCCGGGCCGTACTCTTTCAACTCTTTGATCCGGCCGAGCTCGTCGTTGCGCACCAGCTTTAGGTAGCCGAACTTGCGGATGTCGTTAAAGTACAAACGGCTGCCGTCGGCAAAGTTAAAAATCACGTGGGTATGCTTGCCGGGAAGCGGAATCAGCGGCGCGGCCAGATTATTGAACATCCGGTACTTGCCGCCAGTTTTAGTCCGAAGTTTTTGGTCTTCAAAAATAAACTGCCCGGTCATTTTTAAATGCACCAGCATAGACAGCGGGTCACCTGTCCGACGAAGCCTTGGCGAAGTCGGAGACAAATCAAAAATCAACAGCTTTGCCCGCCGCCTGACGCCGACAAATTTGTGTCCGGCCAGTGCCCGCTGAAAAATTTTTACTTTGCCGCTTGTCACCTGCCGCTTGTTACTGACAGTCTCAGGGCCCAAACTCACCATTTTAGGCGCGTTAACCCGGACAGATTTAATTACCCGATGCCTTAATTTTCGGTTTAATTCGCTGGCAATAGTTTGGACTTCGGGAAGTTCAGGCATAGCGGGATTAAATAAAATTGATCATACTTAAGTAAAATTGGCCAAAATTGACCGCAATAAATTTTACTTAATTTTATTTAATTTGTTAATTTTACTTAATCATATTATACCACTCCCCTATTTCAGCCACTACTGGTATAATGCCAGTATGCCGAAAAAATTTCTTAACGCCATTCCGCATAAATTCACGCCCGATGAAGAGCGGCTTTTAACCAAGGCTTTGGAATTCGCCACTCGCGCACACCAAGGGCAAAAGCGCAAAAGCGGCGAGGATTACATTATTCATCCCACGGCCGCGGCCATAATTTTGGGCAAAATTTTTCCCGATACCAAAGCGCTGGTTGCCGCGCTTTTGCACGACGTGCCCGAAGACACCCAAATCACGCTGGACGAGATTAAAAAAGAATTCGGCGAAGAGATTGCCCAAATGATCGACGGCGTGACCAAACTCGGCCAAGTGCGCCTACGCGGCAGCAAAGACAAATTTTACGTGGAAAATCTGCGCAAATTATTCATTGCCACCAGCAAGGATATTCGCGTAATTTTAGTCAAACTGGCCGACCGCCTGCACAACATGCAGACTATTGCCTACATTCCGCCGGAAAAACAAGTTAAAGTGGCCACCGAAACGCTGGAGATGTACGCGCCGATAGCCGCGCGCCTGGGCATCGGCAGTTGGAAAGACGAACTGGAAGACCTGTCCTTTAAAATCGTATACCCAAAGGAATACGATCAAACCAAGCTACTGCTGGAAAGCGAGCTGCAAAAACGCGGTACCAACATTAAAGAATCACAAAAACTACTAGAGCACATCCTGCGCACCGAAGGCATAAAATTCCTACAGGTCTCCGGCCGAATTAAACGCATTTACTCGCTCTACAACAAGTTCAAGCGCTACCATAACGACTTAAGTAAAATTTACGACATTGTGGCTTTCCGCATCACCGCCAAAACCACCGGCGACTGCTATTCCGCGCTCGGCGCCATTCACAAACACTTTCAACCGCTGCCCGGGCGTATTAAAGACTATATTGCCACACCCAAACCCAACGGCTACCAGAGCATTCACACCACGGTTTTTGACAAAGACGGTAAAACCTTGGAAATTCAAATCCGCACCGAGCTTATGCACGAAGAGGCCGAACGCGGGGTAGCCGCCCACTGGTTCTATGAGGAAGAAGGGAAACCCGACTCGTCCGAACGCGTGCAGGCGGAATGGATAAAAGAACTTTCCGCCTGGCAAGACCTGGCCGACAATCCCGAAGAATATTTGGAAAGCCTGAAGATCGATTTTTTCAGCGACCGAATTTTTGTCTTTACCCCCAAAGGTGATATTAAAGACCTGCCCGCCGGCGCCACGGTTATTGATTTCGCATTTGCCGTGCACAGTGACTTGGGCTACCACATGATGGGCGCCAAAATCAACGGCAAAATGGCCAGTATTTTTGACGAGCTGGAACAAGAAAACGTAATAGAAATTATTAAAAGCAAAAAGCCGGTCAAAATTTCCCGCGACTGGCTTAAAGCCGCCAAAACCCACGGCGCCCGCAACCGTATTCGCCATTACTTAAACGAGAATGACAAAGGCATCATCCAACGCGTGCGGGAACTAAAGCTTAAAGATTTGTCCCTGCCGCGCTTTTTCCGCAAAAAATAACGGCCAGCCAAAAAACAATACCATCGCAATTTTAAAAGGCTCAACCCTAGTTGAGCCTTTATTTAAACTTCCGCTTACTTGATAACTTCGAATGATTTTATCGCACCTTGAATATTTAAGCTTAACAAGTCATTTGGCCCGGCCTGCCAGGTGCTATAAGCATAGACTGTGGTGCCGGTGTCTTTCAGTATTTGCGGATGCGGCACGTCTTGACTAAGCTCGTACGTCCATTCACGCTGGGGGTAGACCATAATATACAGCGCGGTCACAAGGCCCGAACCGTTGCCGTAATGAGCATCTTTATAAGGCATTTTAAACTCAACTGTGGCCACTCCTACGTTATTGGTGCTGGTAACCACCTTATAGCCTTTCCAAGAGCTGTCCAAGTCCATTTGGAAATGATACATATTATTCACGTACTTGCCCGCCGCTGCATCATTATTGGAAGGGTTGATATTGGCTGGGATGTTGGAGAGGTTTTGATTTTGAGCCATTGGCGGATTGGTCGGCTCGGTTTGCGTTTGCTCGGTTGGCTGGCCTTGCCGGGAAGTTGCTTGCGGAGCGACGGACTGATTGCAGCCAGCCGCTAAAAGCAAAGTCACGGCAGATGCCAATAAAATTTTATTCATAGTTTGCCTAATTAAATTTTTTTCTAACTTAAATAGTAGGCCCAATTTCTAAAAATGTCAAACCCCAGTGGTCGATAAATCAGCGCCCTACTCGTCCGAAAAATACCTCCACGCCATCAAACGCCAAATGGCAACTCAGGTCCTTTAACACGAACACCTCAGCTTTAGGTTAAGGTGTTCGTTCGCAACTGACCTTAACGCAATCGGCACGCTGCAACGGAAAAAGGCGGGTGCCTTAAACAAGGTCAAAATGCCATACTCTCCCCTACGCCGGCTTAAAAACCGCGCTGCTATCCGCGTGGGTATGTCCTATCCAGATTTTAAAATATAAAATAATGGCGGCAACGGATTTATTCCGTGCCGCCAAAATTCTTGGAAAAAAGTTGGGTCTTAAGGAGGCAAACCGACAAGGTTATCCTTCTTAAATGTTTTAAAACATCGTGTCTTCTTCCGCGCGTTTGTAAGTGTGAATCTCGCCGGGCGCGAACCACAAGTTAATCTCGTTATTGGCCTCTTCCGTCGTTTCAGAGGCGTGCATAATGTTGCGGATGGCGCGACGCTCAATATTTGCAACAGACGGCGAATCCACCGAATAATCCCCGCGAATCGTACCCATTTCCGCGAACACCGGCAAAGTGTTGCCCGCCAACTTTCTGACCATATCAATGGCGTGGATACCCTGCACCACCATAGCCACAACCGGGCCTTCCGTGAGGTATTTCACCAACGACTGCTTGACCATACGGCCGATCTCTTTTGGTTCAGCCGTGCCCTGGGCCTTGATCGGATCAATGCCATATTCCTCGAATGTCTTTAAGGTCTTTTTGCCCAGCCGCTCGATCCACTCATCGCTCTTGGGCAAATGGTTCTGAATATGCTCCTCTCCGACCTGTACCATCTTGAGCGCGACCACCTTTAAGCCGCGGCGTTCGATGCGCGAAATAACCTCGCCGACCAACCCGCGTTTCACGCCATCGGGCTTAACGAGCACTAAAGTTTTTTCTTGCTTAATCTTAATATGGTTTTCCATGAGTTCGTAATTACTGATTATTTCCGCTGTGTGCAGGATGCCTATGCATCTGTGCCAATCCGACCCTCAACTATTATTTTGTAATTTTCACGCTTTGCATCACAACCGGCGTCACCGGACTGCCATCTTGCGGGCCCATAACCGGCGTAATGTCCACTTGGCCAATCTTATCAACCACGTCTTGACCGGCAATGACTTTGCCGAAGATTGTATAGTTGTGAGGCAAATCGTTATCGGCCAGCATAATAAAGAACTGGCTGCCGTTAGTGTTAGGGCCGCTGTTGGCCATCGCCAGCACGCCTTTAACGTAGCCGGCTTTATAGCTCGGCGTGTCCGGATTTAATTCGTCGGCAAAAGGCTGGCCAAACGCGCTCTGCCCGCCGCTCCCGTTGCCGTTAGGATCCCCGCCCTGTACGACAAAACCTTTGGCCACCCGGTGGAAGGTTAAACAATCATAATAACCGGCATCAGCCAACCGCAAAAAATTCTCCACGGCCTTTGGCGCATCCTTATCATAAAACTCCAGCTTAATGTCGCCAAGGCCGGCAACGTTAATGGTCGCCTGGCGGTTGGCAATACTCATGTTGGCGTTCTTACCCAGCTCGGCGCCATTGAAATCGCGCTGGCAAGATGCGGTAGTTGGCGTGCTTGAAGCCTGCTCGGGGGTCGGCTGGGACTGCTGATTATCGGCGACCGGGGGGGTTTGCTGCGCCGTTTGGTCGTCAGCCGGAGAGGTTTCCTGGCTGCCGCGATAAATGCGCACCGCGCCCACAATCACAATAAATAATAATAGGACTGACAAAATACTAATGGCTAAAGTTCGATTGGACATAGTTCCTTCCTTATTTAATTCCAGATTATCGTATCAGATTTTTAGACTTTCATCAACCGCAACCCTAACGGCCCGGCGGCGCAAATAGCCATAGCCGGCCAAAATCAGCAGCGAGAGGCAAACGCACATGGCCGCGGAAATTTTCACGTTAAAATTGCCATAAGGCACAACCGCTAGCGCGGCCGTGACCCGCAAAATGTAGTCCAACAAAATTTTGGCGGCAAAGGCAAAACCAGCGCCCAGCCATGGCACAACCGTCAAAAATCCTAATAACATGACCAGTGGCACGAACGGAATAATTAAAACATTCGCCAGTGGCGCCACGGCGCTCAACCGGCCGAAAGTAAACAAAATAATCGGCAAAGTCGAGGCCATGGCGGCAAAAGTGGTGAGCAAAACAGTTTTAATCCCAAATATGTCCGGCCAATGCGCGGTTAACCGGTCAAGCACCGGCATAAAATAAATAATACCGACCGTGGCCAAAAACGACAACTGAAAACTAGCGTCCCAATAAAGCAAGCGTGGATTAACAGCTAACATCAAAGCAGCGGCCGCGAACACCGCCGGGCCGGCGGCATACTGCCGCCACCACAGCGTTGCCAGCGCGGCTAAACCGCCCATAATGGCGGCGCGCGCCACGGAAGCGCTGGCGCCGGAAATAATTACAAAACCGACTATAACCAGTAACACCACCCAAAACCGCCACCGGCGCCCAAGGTAGTAAGCCAAAAACGCCAAATTAGAAACAATAATCGTAATATTATAACCCGAAACCGCAATAATATGAGAGGTGCCGGTGGCGTTAAAATTATCCACGATATTGGCCGGTAGGGTTTTGCGCGCGCCAATTAAAATACCCATCAAAAGGCTGCTCTGCGGTTCCGGCAATAGCCGATCAACGCGCCGCGTGAACGCCCACTTAACATTAAGCAGCCACTCCTTCACCACATTTTGCCGATGGCTCTTTAAGGTCAAAATCTGCGGGTACTTCATGACCGCGTAAACATTGTAGCGCTCCAAATATTTTTGATAATCAAAGTCGTCAAAATTTTCCGGCTGCTGGACTTTGCCGTTAAGCAAAACCCAATCGCCATAAAAAAACTTTTGGTTTAGTGAAGCGCTAACCAGTATTCTTTGGCCAAAACCCCGAGGCTGGATGGTCAAAAATTGATAATTCTGCCGCACGTCGACATCTTCCACAATAAAACCCTCTAGCTGCTGCTTATTGCCAAAGAGCCGCTCGTATTGGTTAGCTTGCACCGACGCCTGCAGCCGCAACGCCCCGACTGCCAAAGCGCAGAGATATAAGCCCAACAGCGCCGCGCCCCCGAGCGGCTGACTAAAACTCACCGCAAATAGCGCCGCGCCCGCCGCCAAAACTAGCAGCGCAATCCGTTGATCCAACCCAAAAGCCGACGACAGCCCAATGCCGGCCGCAAAACTCGCGGCCAGTCCCATAAAAATTTGGCTTTTAGTCGGCAATCTCAAAAATCTTGAGTTTGGACTTGTGGCCTCTAATTAATTTTATTTGATATTTTTTAACCCTAAAATAATTGGCCAAGGAATTAATGACCGCCTCGTTGGCGCGGCCGTCCAGCGGCGGCGCGCCGACGTAAACATGCAAACCGCCCAGCAGGTCTTTCTCCACGCGGGGCTGTTTGGCGTTGGGGTGGACTAATACGGTGATGCGCATAGTCAAAATCTACAGCAAAAAACCAAATTCTACAACTTACGCTTAAAAAGTCTTAATTTTCACGGCTGTTGCCAGCGCCGCCTATGGCAGCGCCACTAAAAGCCGCGCGCCTTAACTAATTTGACATTTAAAATCCCCCGTTCGACGGGGGATTTTTTTGACTAAACAGTCAACACCGCTGCGGACCTAGACCGCGCCAAAATTTGAGCAGCTTGATAGGCACCGAACAAAGCGACGGTATAGCCAAGATCTCCCAACATCGTGCCGCGCAAGAACGGCAGCCCGTTGCTGTAAGCCTGGACAATGCCGACTAAATCATGGGTGTAAGTCCCGTAGAAAAACGCGAAGTTCGTCACCGCAAAAAAGATCATCGACGCGCCGAGCGAAGAGCCAATGATTTTCAGCCAGCGATGATTATCGGCCTTCTTAATCCATAGCCCAAACAATACCCCCACCAGATGTGAGGCGTATACCGCGACCATGAGCGGCCAGGCAAAAAATCCCAAATATAAATCGGAAACAAACCGCGCGGCCAGCGTAATGCCAACTGATTTTTTCCAGCCGAGCGTGGCCGCGGAAAAAATCGCCAAAGCCGTGACTGGCGCAAAATTTGGCATATGGGGGATAAAACGGGCGACAACCGCTAGCAATATAATAAAATATAATATCATAACCCAAGACAATCTATTTCCACTATATTTTCGCATATTTTTATTGTATTTCAAATATAAAAAATGAACTACCTAAAAATATGTTGAAATAAGTTGTTAAGAATTATTCCTTGTAGTTACTAATCGCTTCCAGTTTCCACTCAACCTTGTCACCGTCTTTTAAAGCATATGCTGACGCGCCGACGTTGCTGGACTTGCCGTTAACATAAAATCCCCAATAATGTTGGCTGTCCGGCGTAGTTCCGTCTATAGACAAAACCATCTTACCCATCCCGGCTCCGTAATCTTTCGCCGTCACCTTGTGGGTACTGTCCAGAAGGTCAAACGCCGTGGTCCCCTCTTTAACTTTGTCGTATTGGTGGTTTAAATTTGAACCCTCAACCGTGTCACTGACAATCACGAAGCCGGGCGTGTAATCGGGCTTACCCGCGTTTTGCCTGGTTTGCATTTGGCCAACCGGACGCTCCGCCGGAGCTTGCGCCGCAGTGGTCAATGGCGCCGGCCGGTCTTGCGGTTGGGTTTTATTACACCCCGCAGCCAATAAAAGCACCGCGAATGCCGGAAATAAAATTTTGAAATATTTTTTCATAGTTAAAATTATATCGTATCAAACAACAAGTATCAAGCCCTGCTTCCTACTTATTATTAATAATCGATCCCCCGCTGTGCGAGTATCCCTTTGTAATACGGATGCTGCAACATTTTCATCTCCGTCACTAAATCGCACAGCTTTAAAATATTCGGGTACTTATTATGTCCGGTAATCACTAAATGCAGCAGCTCCGGCTTGGCCTGAATCACGTCAATAATATCGCGCTCTTCTATAAGCCCGACTTCCAGGGCGGAAATAATTTCGTCCAGCACGACCAATTGATACTTGCCTGAGGCAATAATTTCGCGGGCGCGCTGCAGGCCATAAATGGCTTGACGAATGTGCTGTTCCTTTTCTTTTTTGTCGCCCAAAATACCCACGAAGCCCAAGCCGACTTGCTCGTTTTCAATAGTGCCGATCGTCGACGGATAACTAATATTATTAAAAAAATTAATTTCGCTGGAGACCGGCCACTCACCCTCTTTTTTCTGTTCGTCCGATTGCGCTTTAGCTTTAACAAACTGCAAAACAAACACGTTCTTGCCGTCGCCGGCGGCGCGCGCGGCCATGCCCATGGCCGCCGTGGTTTTACCTTTGCCGTCGCCAATATAGCAAATCACCAAACCTTTGGGCTGGTCGGAAAACTCTTTAGGCATTTTAAGTTTCGGTTTGCTTTTCATTTTGTTATAATCACTTTGAGTAAACAGGAGGCGTTCAGTGATCAAAGTTTGGAAATGGTTCTTCGGAACATCGCACGCCGAGTTCAAATTCGGCTACCCGCTGCTAGCATTCGGCGTGGGCATGGTCGGGTTTTTCCTTCACCCAGTAATCGGTCCGGTGGTGGTGGGCATTGTTTTCTTTATTGCCCTACCGATTATCACTTTCCGCCGGCGAATGACCAACTAAAGCCTGCCTTCTCCCAGACTTGCCGCGAGGCCGCCGGGAATCGCACCCACCCGACGGCTTTTTATTTTTTATCAAGCAGGCGGCGGAATTCCGCCGCCCGCATTTTCTAAAATAGCAAGTTTGCCCTCAAATTTTATCCGCACTTGCTATACCCGCAGTGCTCGCACTTCATGCAGCCTTCGGCCAATACCATCATGTTAGCGCAAGAAGGACAGACCGGAGCGTTGCCCAAATTAGCAATGGAAATTTTTTGCGCCTTTTTATAAGTTAAGTGCCCATTGGCCTTGATCTTTTCTTCCACAATAACCTTTTCAGTAATCTCGTCTTCGACTTTAAGCACCGCCTCGGCCGTCACGTCTGATTTCGCCGGCGGCAGATCTAGCGTTAATTGCTTTTCCGCGCGCTTGATGTGTTTTTCCAAAATTTTGGCAATGGCGTCCGGCAAACTGAATACCACGCCGCCGTCAGAAAACGAAACATCCGGTCCGCGAATCCCCTTAAGTTGTTCAATAATTTCTTCCACCGCCACGTTCGAACGCAACGCCAAAGAAATCATGCGAGTAATGGCCTCGGTTTGGGCGCTAAAGAATCCGCCGGCCTTGCCCATGGCCGCGAATACTTCAAACGGCCCTTGTTCGTCCTCGTTGACGGTCACATACAAATTACCGTAGGCCGTGTTCATCTTATAAGTAATACCTTTCATCAAATCCGGACGGGTGCGCGGAGCCAACTTAATGCGCACGCTGTCGCCAGACACCGACATGACCTCTTTAGGCTGCTCAGCCTTAACAGCGGCTAATTTACCCTCGATTTGTTCGGTCACGTCTTTACCCAACTTTTTATGATCCGTGGCCAAAATCTGCTCGTCTCGGCTGCCGTCGCGATAAATCGTGCCGCCTTTGCAACCTAAGTCATACATTAGGGTGTAAAGCTGTTTGGTTTGTTCCACCGTATAATCTTGCGGTGCGTTCACGGTCTTGCTAATTGCCGAGTCCGTCCAGCGCTGCACCGCGGCTTGCACGCGCACATGATCCTCCGGCGCCAGCTCCATGGCCGTGACAAAGTGCTCCGGCAAATCCCGGCCGGGATGAGCGTCGACCCAATCCTGCGCCAGCCTAATTTTTTCCTCGTGCACACCCAAGCGGCTCTTGCGAAAATACGTCCAGGAAAAGAAAGGCTCAATGCCCGTGGAAGTGCCGACCATGGTCCCCACGGTGCCGGTCGGGGCTTGCGTTAAGATAGTCACGTTGCGAACGCCGTACTTGGCCACCAAATCTCGAATATAATTCGGCATCTGCTTCATATAACCGCTCTGCAAAAACTTCTCGGCGTTAAACTTGTCAAACGCACCCTTTTCGCGCGCCAATTCCACCGACGTTTCGTAAGCCGTCACGGCAATAAACTGGTACAGCTTGTCTATAAACTCCACCGCTTCCTGGCTGCCGTAGCGCAAGCCCAAGTGAATTAGCATCTCCGCCAGGCCAATGGTACCCATGCCCACGCGGCGCTCGCTCATTTGCTGTCCGCGGTTTTCCTCAAAAAAATACGGTGTGGCGTCAATAACGTTATCCTGAAAACGCACCGCGTGTTGCACCGTAGTCTTCAGCTCATTCCACAGCACTTCCCCGGTCTGTTTGTTAACGTGTTTGGCTAAATTAATATGGCCGAGGTTGCACACGCCCCAAGCCGGCAGCGGCTGCTCGCCGCAGGGGTTAGTGCACGGCAAGTCGGCATAATACCAGGAGTTACTTAAATAATTAGCGTGGTCAATAAAATACATGCCTGGCTCAGCGGAAGACCAAGCCGATTCAATAATGTTGGTCCAGACATCCTGGGCGCGCACGGTTTTGTGCTTAACCAACTTGCCGCCCAACGCTTTCCACTTCTGCATGTTACCGTCCCAGTCCTTGTCGTATTTGGGATCGCTCGGGTCCGGGAACACCAAATCCCATGGCTCGTCGTTCTTGACGGCCTGCATAAAATCATCGGTAATGCCAACCGAAATATTGGCGTTGGTAATTTTACCCGCTTCCTTTTTGGAATTAATAAAATCAATCACGTCCGGATGCCAAACGTTTAAAATCAGCATCAACGCGCCGCGACGACTGCCGCCCTGTTCAATTAGCCCCGTGACAAAACTATACAGCGAGGCCCACGATACACTGCCGCTGCTGCGGCCGTTGACGCCTTTCACGTACGAATAACGCGGGCGCAAAGAAGAAACGTTAATTCCCACCCCGCCGCCGCGACTCATGATTTCAGCCATCTGGCTTAAGGTGTCAAAAATCCCCTGCCGGCTGTCCTTGGGCGAAGGAATCACGTAGCAATTATAAAACGTCAGATTTTGGCCCGTGCCCGCGCCGGTAAAAATCCGGCCCGCCGGCACGTACTTCCAGTCGTTCATTAAAGTACGAAATTTTTCTTCCCACTCCTTTTGCTTGGGCGCGGTTTTTTCGATGCTGGCAATATGCCGCGCGATGCGCTCGAACATCTGCTCCGGCACGGTCTCCAGCGGTTTGTCTACGTGCTCAACGGCGCGCGTCTCGATTTGCCCGTCGCGCATTTTCACATGCACCTCTTTTTTATCCAAGTCTAACGTTTCAATAATGCCGATTTCGCGCTGGCCGGTCTTGGGGTTCACTAACACCACCACGGTATCGCCCACCGCCAAAGTTTCGCGCTTGACGTCTTTCACCGCGTAACGGTCCAAAAAAATTTTTTCCCCGAGCTCGGAGAGTGCGTTAACTTTTCTGGCTTGCAGATTTTCTTTGATTTGCATAGTGGTGATAATTATTAGTTTCTTTGTAAATGAGGCTAGGGATTACAGATTCGTTGCAGATGTACAGATACTGCAGTAATCCTTATATCCGTACATAATCTGTAATCCATAACCTTACAATTTCCTAAGCTCTTCCTTAAACTCTTCTAAGTCCTCGAACTGCCTGTAAACCGCGGCAAAGCGAATGTAAGCAACCTTGCTGACTCGTTTAATCTTCTTCATGACAATCTCGCCAATATCCAGGCTGCCAATTTCCCCGCCTTTGGCCTTTTTTTGAATCTCAATCTCAATGGCCGACATGAGTTTTCTTAAAGTCTCGTCGGTATGGGGAATTTTTTCGAATGGCCGGGTAATGGCCCGTTCCAGCTTTTCCTTGGAGTAAGGCTCCTTGCGCCCGTCTTTCTTGACCACCGTCAAGTCCAAGATCTCAATTTCTTCGTAAGTGCTAAAACGGAACTCGCATTTTTCGCACTCCCGGCGGCGGCGGATAGCGTCGCCGTCATCTATAGGCCGGCTGTCGAGGACCTTTGTGTCCTCATTACCGCAATTAGGACAACGCATACTTTTAAACTTTCACGGACGTTAAAATTAAAACATTAAGTAAGGCTTTTTGGGCGATATTAAAATACCCTTGCTTGGAAAGTCTCTGGAGCGTCTGTGTTTTGGTCTTTTCACCCCTCTTCCCCAAACGAAGGGTATAAATGGCCTGTTTTGGGCGCTATTATACGAAAATATTCGGTTTTTGTTGGATTTCTGGTCTCCCGCCTAAATACTATATCTAGTGCTTTACTCTATTATGATAATACTACATATAGTTTCTGTCAATAATCCCAAAATTGGGGATTTTTGCTCTGCTCCAACGGGATATCCACAAAAATTTGTGCGTGGTATAATCCCCCATACAATCCCATGGGGGAAATCTACAATCTACTAAAGAGGTGACTGTTGTGAACATTTATGCTGAGGTCGGCGGGGTGGATTACAAACAAATCCAGCCCTTCAAAGACTTTATGCGCGAAATTGGACTGCGAACCCTGACCTTCCCGAATCGCCGGCAAGTGATCGTCGAGTCAGACGGCAGTTACTGCACGTGGTCTAAGGACCACCGGCTATGCCAGGTCACAGAAGGCCTGGGCAACAAGAACTGGATCGCGGAATGGATGTACCTGTTCTCCGGCACGGGGAACAGCTACTACTCCGGCATCGGGATCGATAACGCACTGATGGCCGCCAATGACTTGGCCGCCAAAGGCGCCCTGCCGATCATTTACACCGACGAAGCGGCGGCTGGCGACAGCGAGTGGTTCAACGACGCGAACCGGCGACACGACTTGGGCGAGAGCTACTTCCGGGTCTGCCAGGAAACTGGCATGGCCCTGGTCGGTGGCGAATCGCCTTCGCTGCGTTACTTGATCCGCGCCACTGAACCGGTTAAAAGCGCTCCCGTGCTTAGCGGCTGCGCCACCGGCATCATCTCCCCGGCAAGCTTCAAAGTCAACGGCAGTCGACTTAGACCCCGCAACGTCATTCTGGCGGCGCCTTCGACTGGCCTGCACAGCAACGGCGCCTCGCTGGTCATCGGCAAAGCGCTGGGGCTGCCCGAACAATTTTTGACCAAATTGCCGAACGGCAAGACCCTGGGCGAAGAAGCGCTCATCCCCACCCGTTCGTACGTGCAACTGGTCGAGGCGCTGCAACAGAACGAAGTCCAAGTTTCGGCATTCCTGCCGGGCACGGGAGACGGCGTGGCCAAGCTGGCGTTCGACAAGCGCCCGCTGACCTACCGCATCCATACCTGGTGGACTGAAGACCAAATCCCTCTGCTGTTTCGGGTCATGCACGAAGTCTGCGAAGTCCCGCTCGACACCTGCCTGACAACCTTCAACTGGGGCGCCGGCTGGTACATCTTCGTCGATCCCGGCAATGTCCAAAAAACCATGGACGTTGCCGAGAAGGCCGGCTATCCGCTGCTGCCCGTCGGAACGGTGGAAGAAGGGCCGCGGCAAACCGTCTTCGGCCCTTACAACAATATGGTACTCCCTCCTCCCGGCGAGTAAGCCTGGGTCACACTCTACCATTAAGCCCGTCCCACTGTCGCTGAAGCGACTTGGGGGACGGGCTTTGAATTAAAAACTCCCCGGGTATTTACCCTGTAGCGGTCGGGGGCACAGCCGACATTCTACGGGATAACCGGGGAGTTTTTTATTTTTGGTTTACGCTTCCTGATGTAAAATCCCAATTTGATATTTTACATCTATGCGTCCTATTTTATGGCGCTTGGTGCATAGTGAACGCGCCGGCCACTTGGCCGGGCGCCAAATGCGAAGGATGCGCCATTGGCGTAGGCTCCTGCCAGACTAAATCCGACAGTCCGGCCATGGCCACAATGCGCACGTCAACGTCGGACTCCCGCATAAACGCCACCGCGCTCTGCGCGCTTTGGTACATGGACGAATAACTGTTCATGAGCGGGTTAATAAAATAAGCGTCGGCCAGCTTGCTGTAGCTGTTGCTGGCCTGGTCGAGCACGGCCATAACCTGCTGCGGGCCGAACGGGTCAGGCAGCACTTGCTGCTGGCCGCTAAAGCTGGCGTCGCTGAGCGTTACGGCCAGCAAAAACACCAACGAGCACATGGCCGCGCCAAGTAGCCCAATAACCTTGCCCGGGCTCTCTGTAGTTAACAAAGTTTCCATAATGCTTTGTTCCAAAACTCTAGAAAGTTGGTTTAAATGGCAAAACCACTTTAAACCAATTTATATCCGCTCTCCAATTGAAAGAGCCGATAATTTTGGAGGTATTTAATTTTATTTTTGTTTGCTTTTTTGTTTCTTAGACGATATTTACCGGCTTGTTTTTGTGCCGATATCGACCTTTTCAATATCTGTATATATTATAGCACATCTGCAAAAAAAATGCAATAGCTAACCTATAAAATAAGCTGGCAAGCGTGTGGGCTTGTCAGCTTATGAATTTATTTCATCTTTTTGCGAATGAACGCGGGAATATCCAGTTCGTCATCGGGCGCGGCGTCCGGCTGCGGCGCGGGCTGGACCGGCCGCGGTGCCTGGGAAACCGGCGCCACCGGCTGCGGCGCAAACAACGGTTTGCGCATTTCCGGCGCGGGCTGGACCGGCCGCGGTTCGGATTTTTTATGTTCTTGCTGAGTCGGCAGTACCGCCGGCATTGGCCGCTTGTTGGCTTCGTCGAAACCCGTGGCAATGACGGTAATGCGGATGTCGTCGCCCATGCTTTCGTCGATGACCGCGCCAAACTTAACCTTGGCATCCGGATCAATACTCTTGGTAATCACCTTGGCCGCCTCGTCAATCTCGAACATGCCCAAAGAGGGACCGCCAGTAATGTTGAACAACACGCCCTTGGCGCCGTCGATAGTCATTTCCAGCAGCGGCGAATTAATAGCCAGACGGGCCGCGTCTTGGGCGCGGGTATCGCCGCTGGCATGGCCAATGCCCATGAGCGCCGTGCCGGCGTCCTGCATAATGCTTCTCACGTCCGCAAAGTCGGCGTTAACAATACCGTGGGTGGTAATCAAATCGCTGATGCCGGAAATCCCCTGCCGCAAAACCTCGTCCACAGTCTTAAACGCGTCGACCAAAGAAGTTTTCTTGTCGATGATCTGCAAAATGCGGTCGTTGTGGATGGAAATAATGGCGTCAACTTTATCTTTCAAATTGTCATAACCAACCTCAGCCACTTCCTTGCGCTTGCTGCCTTCGAACGTGAATGGCTTAGTGACCACCGCCACGGTTAGGATGCCTTTGTTCTTCGCCAGCTCGGCGATAATCGGTGCGGCTCCCGTGCCGGTGCCGCCGCCAAGGCCGCAAGTAATAAACACCATGTCGGCGTTATCCACGACTTCTTCCAACTCTTCCACGCTTTCCTCGGCCGCCTGCCGGCCAAGCTCGGGGTTCATGCCGCTGCCCAGGCCCTTGGTTACACCGCGCCCAATATGAACCTTGCGATCGGCCTGGTTATTATGCAAGGCTTGCGCGTCGGTATTGACCGAAACAAACTCCACGCCGCGGATGCCCAGCTGCGACATGCGGTTAACCGCGTTAGTGCCCGATCCGCCGATGCCCAAAACTTTGATTCTGGCAAAGGTCTCAACTTTTGGTTTAACTTCCATTTTTTTGCTCATGAAATGCTAAATAAAGAATACAAAATTAATCAAAAGAGTGCAAGGCTTAGGCAAAATAAAATACAACCGGGGAAAGGCAGCCGAATTTTGGTTGTATTTGGTGTTTGTGTTTGGTTTTAAGCTAGGGGCATTATAGCATACCGCCGGCTTTAGACAAATTTTCAGCCTTTAGGGGGCTAATCGAGTGTCTTATGAAACTCAGCCAGCTCCTGCTTGGCGGCGGCGGTTTCCTGTTCTAGCAGCTCCGCGAAGTTTGGAACCTTCTGAGACAAGAACTCTTCCGAGGCCGCCTGGTCGCCGCTTTCCATAATTTCCAAAAACCGCGCTTTGTCGGCCTCGGCCAAAGACGCCAGAATTTTGCCGAACACCCGCTTCTCCACCCAACCGACCATTTGTTCCAGCAAAGCGGCCTTTTCTTCATCCGGCAGCTTTTCCAAGCCAAGCTGCGCGATAATATTACCCTCGAGGATATTTCTATTCATATTTTATTTTTTAATTCTTAAAGCGTAATTTACCAGCCACTGGCGCACGCTCAAATTTTCCGCGCTGTCCCAATCGGCTTGGGTAGATTTTTCAAAAATCAATTTGCCCAATTTGGAAAATTCGTTTTGGAATTTTTTATTAACCTCGGCCTTTTCCGCAAATTCCAACACGCTCATATTCTTTAAACCATTGAGCTTGCGGTCGCTTACGCCGAGCACCTTATGCATAAAATTGTGCAGCTGATCTTTTGGCAAAATTTGCTTGAGCGCCTTAGCCGTATCCTTGGCCGCGGTGGCCTTGGCCAACAGGACTTCGCCGGCGGCACTGGCAATTTCCGGCCTGGCCGCGGCGTGAACTGGGGCGTCATAACCGCCGAAGCCGTAATCTTGATGCGGCGGCAAATCCACCGGCGGCTCGTGCATGCGCGGAAAAGCAATCCCGGAATCCGGCAGCTTGGGAGGGGCTGGCACGGCGTGCGTTGGCGGCGCAATATCCGGCTGAATCGGATTTAATAAGCGCTTTAACTCAGCGGTCTCCTGCGGATGCTGGACTAAGTAGTCGTGCATCTGGTCGTGCGCCATTTTTTGGATTTCCTCCGGCGTTAGCGAAGACAGGTCCCCGTGGTGCAAATCCGGCTGGCCGGCGGTAGCCGCGTGATGGCTTTCGGGCATAAACTGAAAATGCTCAGGCGAGGTATTAAACGTCACTGAGCCGTCGGCGTGAACCGCCATGTCGGCTTTAAACATCCGGCTCAAATCATGCCCGCCGCCCTGGTCAATGTTAAAATTGTGCTCTTGGGCGAACTTGTCCACGAAACGGTGCACCAGCTTGCCGGGGTCGGTAATTTGGTGTCCGGCCGTGTCCTGCCCAATCCCCGGCTGGTTTTGCATCCAGGCCAGCATTTTATTGTAAGACTCAGCGTTAGTTTTTTTAAGATCCAGCAACGCGCCCTCAATGCCGCGGCTGCCGGCGTGCAGCTGAATGTCCTGCACCGGAGGCATCGCCGGCTTAAACTCCGCCGGGGCTTCAGGATGGCCGGCTAAACCCTTTGGCGCGGCCGCCGAAGCGTGCTCCGGCATTAATTTTCGATAAAGCCAATTAAGTTTGCCGGTACCAATAACCGCGCCAACAGCCGCGCCGGTGGCCGTAGCCAACCTGCGGAAATTCTTTTCCTTGCCCAGGCTTTTTTCGATTTGCTCTTCGTCCTTTTTGGAACGCTCGCCTATAAATTGGGATAACTTCCAGGCCGTGTCTTGCTCTGCGGTTTTTTTCTCGTATATTTCCGCGCGCTTAGATTTAAGCTGCTGGTAAAGCCTGTCCCCCTGTAAGGTTTCGTAGGTCTTGCCGTCGAACATTACCCGGGCTTCAATGCGGGCCATCCGCTGCTCTACCTCGTCCAGCGTCTCGATTTTATCAATTTCCTTAGCCAGCTTAACCCGGTCCCGGCCGCCTCTGGCCAGGTTTAACAAGTCATAGGTACCCACGCTGGCAGAGGTTCCGCTAACTAACCTCCTGGCAGTAAAAATACCCACGCCGGCCGCAGTGGCGCCAAAATATACGCCGCCACCCAGCAAGCCAAGGCTAATCGCGGTACGCGGATTAACCATGCCCAAGCCGGCCTTAACATAGCGGTTCTCGATTTTCTTACCCCGGACCCTTTCCACAAATAAAGCCAAGTTCTTGTTAGACAGGCCCTTGTACCAATCGTAAGCTTTCTTGGGCCATCTTTTGCCTGGGGCCTGATTTTTAATTTCTTCTTCCAACAGCTTATCGCGCTCCTGCAAAAACTGAGCCGTGGCGACTTTGTAATATTCCGCTTTCTTTTTATCGTATTCTTTTTGGGCCTTCTCGTGTTCCAGCCTAACTTTTTCCTTGGTATCTTTTCCTTTTAAGGCTTCCCAAACGGATTTAATGACCCCAAACTTGCCCAAATCCCTTTTAGTTTTTACATAAGCTTCGCGGGCAGCTTTCAATTCCGATTCCCTTTTTTCAGCCAAAATTCGCCTTTCTTCAGGATCATCAGGAATGAACGATTTGGGTCTTTCCACCTCGGGTGTTGGCGATATTCTTGGAACAGATAAATCCGCCTGGGCATCAGGCTGCTTTAGTTTTGACAAATGCTGCTCTAACGAAGCGGCGACCGCCGCTTTTCTGTCAAATTCTTCTGACATAACATTATGTTTACTTAATTACGCCGGCCTTTTTTAAAGCCTCCAAAATTTGCTCCTTGGCTTTATATTCTTCAAGCTCCCATAAGGACTCAAACACTTGCCTTAGCTTCTCTAACGGAAACGGATTTTTCGGGTCTTGCTTGCGGGACATAAAATCGGCAAACGCGTTCTCTTTAGCCGTTTCCAGAATTTTTACAAACAGCGGCAACTTTTCCGGCTCTTCCGCAGTAGGCTCTTCCGCGACTGTGTCTATAAACCCCCCGGGTGGAATAACGTCAACGCCGGCTTCCGGCTCCGGTATTTTTACTTCGGCTTTAACATCTTCTAGCGCAATCCCCAAATCTGCTAAATCCGAGGCGGCGGGAACCGGCCGCTCTTGTTTTACCTCCCGCATTTTAGTTAAGACCTCGGCCGTAATCTTATAAAATTCTTTCCACTCATTGGTCTTTGGGTCCGCCTCGGTCCGCGCTTGCAGGGCCGAGCGCACCTGGATATTAGTCACCCGCTCCAACCACTCAATAATATTTCCCGCTAACCGCCGGTTAAACGCCTCCAGCCGATCCTTATCAAGCTGCTGCGCCGGACCGGCGCTCTTATGGACTTTTTGCAAAGCTTCATAAACGCCTAGGGGGGTAGCCGAGCATTGTAACAGCTCCTGCCTGGCTAAGTCAATACAAGCGTCCAACATTTGCGCTTCGGCCAATTCCGACATTTGCGTCTGCATTTCACCCACCATGGCCGCGGCAGCTTCCCGCTGCCGCTCTTCTAAGGTCCGTCTGAGTTCGATTTCGTTCATGAGATTAGTTTTGTTTGTTCACCGCCGCCCAATTGCCGGCTAACCGCCGCCCTTTGAGCCATGTTTTGCCCCAAGCTTTGCCAAAAATTCCGGAACTTCGCTTCGCGGGAATCCAATGGCTTGCTCGGATCAGTTCGATCCATAAATACGTCGTACTGGCTGGCGCAAAACCGCCGCAGTTCCGGTGACGACAATCCCTGCTGTTCCAAGCTTTCGGCAAACACCACAGCCCGCTCGGAAGGTAAAACCTCGCCGGACACCGCGATGTCGCGCAGCGCCGCGCGCAAACCCTTAACCAAAATTTCCAAACTCTCTTCCGGACTTAACTTAACCTGGCGCTTAAATTGTTTGGCTAATTCCAAATCACCAATGCCGCGAGACAAAATTTGCTTTTGCCCGGCCAGCAAATTTTCCAAAGACTTCAAAAGCCTCAAGGTCAGCGCCGCCGGTTGCAACTTAAATTCTTGGGCTTTAGCCAAAATCGCGGTTTGCAGCTCGCTGGCCGACATAAAATCCGACCCGGACGGAACCTCGCTGTAAACCAATTCCTTAATAAAATCCGTTTCCGCCGAGGAATACTTGATTTCCGGCAAAACCGGCTGCCGTTCGGCAACCGCAGCTTCGGTCTTTAAAGCGCCGCCAATCTTAACCCGGCGTTTTAAGGATGCCTGCCTCGTTAAATCCGATTCCAAACTTAAAACCTTACTAATATGCTCGGCGATTAGCTGCTCGCCCAAAGACGGAATGCCGCGGTAGGATAAAATACCGGTCATGCGGCCTATTTGGTTGCGCTGGTCAGTGGTCAATTCCCGATTATAGGCGCCGGATTCGTCTAATTTCGCGCGCCCTTCGGTTTTTTCGCGTTTCTTCCAGGCCAAAAACTCCGCAACGCAAATTTTGCTTTCCAGCAAGCTGCCAAAATCCAAATTAGACTGCAACTCACTAAGCCGCTTTTTAACTTGGCCGCCTAAGCCTTGCGCCGCGAACGAAAACACCGGGTCGCTATCGTCCCCGCCTTCCCAAGTAATGGCCAAATTAAAACTATTACGCCCTTCAAACAAATGCTGCCCCGCCTCGTAAAATTTATGCGCGTCATTCTGCTCCGGCGCCCGCAATAGCCCGCCGCCGCCAATCGGCAAATAAAATCTCCTGGTTTCGTCGGCCTTTTTTGGGTGCTTTAAGTACAAACGCAAAAACCCTTTACCGCTTTCTTCCTGAATCACAACCGCCGGCTGTTGCTCGGGCCTAAGCTCCGGGACGCTGCCGGCGAACTCTGTTACCACCGCCTGCTCAAAAAACCGCGTCGGCGGCAATTCGTACTCCGGCTGCCGGGACTGGCGTTGCAGCACTTCCAGCGCGGCCCTGGCGGACAGGGACAAAAAATTGCGCGGCCGCTTAAGCGGAAACGGCCACTTTTCCGGGTCCTGCCCGTTCTTTACAAAAGCTTTGTCTTCCACCCACCTATACGACCGATAAACTCCGGCGGAATTAAGCAGCTGGGAATAAAGTTGCGCCTTGGCCTCAGGCCTCTCTTTGGCCAATAACTTCTGCAGGCGGCTCCAGGGGTAGCTTTCCGGCTCGGCCAAAACCTTGGTCAACAAGTCTTCGTTCTCCCGCTTAGCGATTTGTTCGTAATTTTTCAGCCGTTCGAGCAAGGCTTGGTGCAAAATCGTGTCGCGATAATTCGGCACGCCAGCCTGCAGCACCACGTCTTCCACGGCCCGCACCAGTTCGCGCGCCCCGTCTAATTTCGCCGAATCCGTTCCTTCAGCCGCGCCCTCCTTGACCAGCAGCTCCTTGGCCGCCAAATATTCCGCCTCCCAATTCTTTCCAGCTGAAACGGTTTCCTGCAAAGTTTTAAGCGAACGGTTGGAAATATTCTGGAAGTCGTCTTTAAATTGCTGAAATTGGGCGTCGTTCCAATATTTTTTTAATTTTTGATAATAACGGGGGTTTTTGCGGGCCTCGTAGGCCGCGTTTAAGTAGCCGTTATCCTGCCCCAAAACATTTTTCATGACCATGCGGGCGTCGGCAAACGGCACGCGCATATCGCGCTTATCCATTTGCATTACCAGCTCCATGTTGTCGCCCCGGCCTTCCACGCGCAAGTCTTTGGGGTCAAAATCCCAATTATTGCGCAGCACCTTGTCCAGCAACGGCCGTAAGGCCTGCTCAATTTTTGCCGGAACGGCCTGGTCTTCCTTTTTCAAGAGCCGGCGCTTAACCAGCTCGTTGATTAATTCGTCATTGACGATAATGCGGAAATCCGGCACCTGGACCTTTTTGCCCCGAATGTCCAATTCCTTAGTGGCCTCAAAGGCCCGAAAGTCGCCGTAATCAATTAAAGTCGAGCTCACTCTGGCCCGGCGCCGGCGCCGAAAGCCTTTAACATTTACTTTTGATTCCGCTTTAGGCTCTGGGGCCACGGTTTCTACTTCGGCCGTCTCCGGGGCATTTATGGCCTCAGCCGGCTCACCCGCTTTTACCGCGCTAAAACTCACGTCAATGATTTTTTCTTTGGTTTCTTCGGACATAAAATGTTTAAATCTATTTGCTTTTATTTAACCATAAAAATAAAAAAAAGAAAAGCCGGGACAACGTGAGTCGTCCCGGCTGAGCGTTTGCTGCCGACTTTTACGGCGTGATGACCGGCACCGGTACTTTGGTGCCAACCACTGCTGCTGCCGGCCACAGCCACCAGGCGATGGCGCCAACAGCAGCGCATTCGGCGATCGGCAGCCCCGTGCCGTACCACCCCCGCTCGCGGGGATAGCACGGAATCGGGAACTTCCGGCCAATCTCCCAAAGGAGCTCGACCGAAATTTCCGGCTGCTGCCACGCCGCGGGCGCCGGCGGCAGGTCATTAAGCGCCACCGGTTCAGGCGGTGGCAACAGCATGACTGCCGGGGTAGGCGGCGGCGCTTCCACAGGCGGCGGTGCGGCCGGCGCAAACGGCTTAGGTAATTCGCAGCCCTTACAGATTGCGTCATTGACGCACTCTTCCAGGACGATGCGGCCCGAGCCGTCTGGCTTGAGCCAGCCAACGGTGCCGGCCGGCACCGCGTACACGTGTACGCGATCTATTCCGCCGGTGGCTCCACAGAACGCCATCTCGGTCAGGCGTTCTGACCCGCTAAAAACGTAACGTTGGAGGCTCCCCAATTTCTTGAGAGCCTCCAAGTCGCTGCCGCACCGCCGCATGGCAGTGGGCGAGTCCGCGCGCGGCATAAAAAACCGCACTTTGCCATCGGCCCGCGTCTGAGCGGGCAAAACGGCGCCAAACAGCAATGCAAAAATTAGCATCATCATAGCCGCAAACACAGCAACAATGCCGCGCTTACCGCTATGATGATCTGGTATCCTCCTTTTACCTTTTAAACACAAAGGCCAAACTAGTTTAGCCGCTGTCTTTAACCAAGGCAAACCTGGAAAAACTTGGGGAGAGGCGGATTGTGTGTAAACAATCCCTTTAAGGTTCCTCTCCCCCAAACTGCTGAAGCGTTATTTGGGTTATTTGCAGCCGCGCGGAGCGCGGCCACTAACCTCCCCCGCCACAGCCTGCAGGGCCTGGTAGGCCCGGCAAGCCGGGCTGTTCCCCCCGCCCTTTTCGGACATTTTGGGGATGGCCCCGGCGGCCGTGGCCGCCGAAAGCTCCCCCACCTTATTGGCGTAGTCGCCGACCCTTTTAAGGTCGGCTTCCACACCGCCGAGGCGATTACCAATCATGTTCTGCTGATTGGTAATCATGTTCTGCCGCGTTTCCACGGCAGAAATCCTGTCCGCCACTTCCTGAGTCACCTCAGAAAGAGAACTGGCAGTAGGCTTCGGAGACGTCGCGGGCGCCACCACACCCTGCTCGCGCAGGGCCTGGATCACGCCTCTCGTGATCGCCTCAACCTGCTGCTGCGGCGTGGAAGCTGCGGGAGCGGAGGCCGGGGCAGCAATGTGGCGGCGCGGCGCGGGGGCCGGAGGCGCGGGCGCTGCGGGAGCGGAGGCCGGGGCAGGCGTCGCAGCCGGAGGCTGCGAGCAGAAACCCGGCACGCCGTTAACCACGCATGCATAGCGTACCTCATTGTTCTGCTGCGCCATGGCCGTATGGCTAAAACCAAACAGCAACAGCGCGAACAAAACCAACGGGAGCACCCGGCCGCAAGCGGCGCAGAAACGAGCGGCCGCCGGATACGCGGTACCGCACGTGCCACAGTTGCCAGGCGCGGGAGTGCCAGCAGGCAACGGCGCGGGAGCCGGGGCAGGCGCGGGTGCGGGCGGGGGCGGCAGCACAGGTACAAAGTTAACCTGCGCCTGGCCGTCAGCCGGACGAATACTCGTCCGGATCGTCGGGTGGTGCTGTGACAGCCACCACACGTAAATCCCCGCGATTACCGCCAATAACACAATAATGAAGGCGATTGACCAGAACATCGGCCACGGGACTCCTGGCTGCTGTACAGCCTGAAGTTGGCGGTTAATATCCTGGGCCTCCGAAATCGCCGTCCGCAGCTGCGCTGCGGATGAGGTAGCGGTCGGAGCGGGCGTAGGAGCGGACGGCTGGACCGGGCAAAAAGTCTGCCCGGTCTGCAGCAGAAAACATCCCTGCGGAACCGGGGTTTGGGCCACAGCGGCGGTGGCGAAAAACACGAACATGGCGGCCGCGAGGCACGCCGCAAAAATTGTGCTTTTGAAGTTGGTCATAGCAACAAACCTATAAACTTTACAGGCTTATTGCTATGACCACTTCCTAAATAACGCTTAAATCCTCCTAATTTTTGCAAAGTACTTGCTATATTTAAGGCTGTTTAGAGCTTTAAATATAACCTATAACTATACACTCTTTTTTGGAAAATGTCAAGACTCGGCTTAAAACGCACTATTTTTAAGCCATAAAATAACACTCAAACTAAAAACTTGGCTTAATACCAAGAAAAAAGACGCCTTACTGGCGTCTATATTTATTTTACGTTCCCGACCGTAAACCTACGGCAAAAAGGATTTCAGCCACTTGCGCAGTTTCGCCACGCTGTCCTTTTGCAGCCAGCCGGACATAAAGCTGGCCAGCTTGTCGCCGCCGCCAGCTGAAAACTTACCACCCCACAACACCAAACCCACGGCCGTGGCAAAGGCCGGGTCATCCACACGGTCAATGACCGTAGTCACGTTTTGCGGCATACCCAACCCGGCCGGCAAGCGCAGGCGCTTTTTGGCAAACTCCACCGCGCCCGGCAGTTTGCTGCCGCCGCCGGTTAAAACCAGCCCGGCCGGCAGTTTGCCGTCGCGGCCGGATTTTTTTAGCTCGGCGTTCACGCGATCAAAAATTTCTTCCAGCCGCGCCTCAATTATTTCCACCACGTAGCCGCGCAGGGCCGATTGCTCCTCGCTGGAATCGAGCTTGGACAGGTCAATCTCCTCTTCACGGTCAATGGCCTTAACGTCGCAATGGCCGTACAGCAATTTAACTTTTTCCGCCGTGTCAATGCTGCAGCGCAGGCCAATGGCAATATCGTTGGTCACGTGCATCTGGCCAATGGGAATCACGGCCGTATGCAGCAAGTCACCTTCCTCGTAAATCGCCAAGCTGGTTGTGCCCGCGCCCAAATCCACCAGAGCCACGCCCAGCTCGCGCTGGCGTTTGCTCAAAACCGCTTCAGCCGCGGCGCACGGAGCCAAAACCAAGTCCTCAATTTCCAATCCCGCCTGAGTAATGGCCTTAGTCAGATTTTTAACAAACGGCAAGCCGGCCTGGACAATTAAGGTATCCACCTCCAAGCGGATACCGCTCATGCCCAAAGGATCCTTAATGCCAGTTTGGCCGTCGAGGATAAAACTTTTTGGGAACACGTGCAGCACCTCGCGATTGTTGGGAATGGAAATAACCTGCGAAGCGTCCACGGCGCGGACAATATCGCTTTCCATAATTTCGCCGTCGGCCCTCGAGACGGCAATAACTCCGTGGGAAGCCACGGAAGTAATGTGGTTGCCGCCAATGCTAACGTTAGCCGCCTCCACCGGCACGCCGGTCATGCGCTCGAGATTTTCCAAAGCCACGGCCACGCTGGAAACGGCCTCTTCAATATCCACAATAACGCCGCGCCGCAAGCCTTGGCTGGGCGCTTCGCTGGCGCCAATGACGTTAAACCGCCCGGTCTCGCCTTCCAGCTTGGCCTGCACCGCGCGGATGTTGGCTGTACCCACGTCTAACCCGACAATGTAAGTTTCCTTGCTCATGAAAATTAAAATTCACTATCAAAATAAAAATGACAATGCAAAATCAAAATAATTACGCGTTGCCATTTTTAAAATTTAACATGTGATTTTGCATTTTGATTTTTCCGTTTTGACTTACTTTAAGCGTTCTCTTAATAGCCGCGACAGCGTGGCGCCGTCGGCCTGATCGCCCAGTTGCGCCTTCAGCTTGCCCATAACCTTGCCAAAATCCGCGGGCAGAGCCGACATGTCGGCAATGGCCTGGTCAACAATCTGCGCCAACTGCGCTTCGGGCATCTGCGCGGGCAAATAGTGCTGCAGCAGCGCGGCCTCGTCTTCTTCCTTCTTAGCCTGCTCAGGGCGGTTACCTTGCTTAAAAGCCTCAGCTGAATCCCGGCGTTTCTTGATTTCCGAACGGATCAGCGCGAAAATTTCGGATTCAGACAAATCCTGACCCGGCTTGCTGCCGGCCTTAGTTAGCTCATTCTGAACGCGGGTTTTCAAGCCACGCAAAGTATCGGCGCGCAAGCTGTCGCGCGCTTTTAAAGCGTCCTTAAGGTCGGATTCTATCTGCTGAAGTGAAAGCATGGAAAATTAAAGTTTAAAGTCAAAACTCAAAATTTAAATGCCTACGCGTCGCGGCAAATGAGACTCTTTACATCTTTCATTTTGGCTTTTGCATTTTCATTATCCCGATTACCTTCTGCCGTATCGCTTAGGCGGCATGGGTTTACCCAACCGTTTAAGCTCTTCTTTTTGCGAACGAATCTGGGCGCGACGGCGGGCCGCAACTTTTTGAAGATTGCGGCTCTTGGGCGGTTCAAAAAAACGGGTTTTGCGGGCACGCACCAAAACGCCGCTCTGCTGGATCTTGCGATTAAAGCGGCGCAGCAAGGAATCAAACGACTCGTTTTCTTTCTTTTTGACTTCTACCATGAATATCACCTCTTTCTGTAAGATGCGACCTTCGACAAAGTTAAATTGCTTGACAACTGCGGTCGATGATCAAACTAACTATACTATATTTCCGCAAAACGGTCAATAAAACATTAAACAGTGCGGGCTAACCAAAATGGGACAAATATACGGGCATAATCCGAAGTAATAAAAAAACGGGGTTTGATCCCCGAGGTGCCCAAGCCGCCTAATCGGTAAACTTTTTGCCGCCAAGCAAATGCAAGTGCAGGTGCGGAATAACCTGGCCGCCGTCCTTGCCGACATTAAACACCAAACGGTAGCCGCTTTCAGAAATCCCCTGCCGCTTGGCCATCTCTTTAGCCGCCTCCAAGAGCTTGCCGCCAAGTTCGGCATCCTCGGGCTCCAAATGATTAATGGACAAAATATGCTTCTTGGGAATAATCAGCATATGCACGGGAGCTTTCGGCAAAATATCGTTGATCACAATTAAATCCTCGGTTTCCAGCAAAATGTTGGAAGCCAGAACTTTATTTACAATGTTGCAAAATACGCAGTCTGACATATGGCTAATGCTAATTTATAACGCTTTCTCGGGTAAAGCCAAACTACTTGCCCAACCGTTTCTTAACCTCGTCTACTATTTTATCATAAGAAATTACTTCTTGCATCCCGCTTTTTACGTCGCGCAAAATGACCATTTCCTCCATCGCCTCTTTTTGGCCCATAATCAAAGCAATCGGCGCGCTTTGGGTTTGCGCGGCCTTGAGCTGGTTTTTAACGCCGCTCTGGCCAAAATGGTCATGCACCGCAATGCGCTGGGTGGTTAAATCACGAAACAGGCGCAAGGATTTCTTGGAAGCCAATTCGCCAAGCGGCACCAAAAACACGTCGCTATGGAGCTCTTTTGACACGCTAACCTTGTTCTGCTCCAGAAGCTGCCTCAGCAGGCTGGCGCTGCCAACAAATCCAAAGCAACTATGCGGCTTGCCGCACAATGTTTGTATATAACCTTCGTGGCTACCCCCTTCTCCCAGAATGTAAGTTTCGTCCTTGGTCTTGTACTTGAACACAAAGTTGGTCTTGGCGCAGCCTTCCACCCCCGCGTACACGGGGTTAAGTTGGTACGGGATCCCCATTTCGTCCAAGGCTTCCAACATGCTGGTGAACTGCTTGTGCGAGGCTTCGCTCAAAAAATCCAAAATTGCCGGCGCTTCAGCCAACAACGACTGGCAATCCAAATTGGCGCAGCGAAACACGTTCAACGGGCGCGTCTGCAACGACTCGTTACAATTGTCGCACAAATCATACTTTTTGCCGCGCAAAAAATCACGCAGACTATCCTGGTAAGCCTGCTGGCAAGCCTGCTCGCCAATATTGTTCACTTCCAAAGCCACATCCTTCAATCCCAGCGAACCTAAAAGCTCCCAAACCGCGCCAATCAGCTGCGCTTCGGCCAAATGGGTAAAACCGCCAAAAATCTCCAGGCCGTATTCAAAATTAGAAGTCAGCAAGCCTTTTTTGTCGACCCGATAAGTCCAACCGCCATAATGCCACTTGGCTAAAGGTAGTTTGTCAAAAATTTTGTTCTGATAATATCCGCGCAACACGCCGGGCAGCATTGCCGGCCGCAAGGCCGCCGGCCGGGCCGGGCCGCTTACCGCCAAAACTTCCGGCGGCAGCTGGTTCTGCCGGTAAAAACTTTGGTATAAATATTGATCTTCTAAAAGTGGCGGCTCAACTTTCGCAAAACCATAAGTCTTGCCGATATTAGCCAAGCGTTTGAGCACGGCTTCCCAAAGCGGATCAGAATCGGTAATCACGTCCGCCGCGCCTTCCAGAGCCGGGATCTTTTTTGGCGTGTAAGCGCCATCAGTCTGGGTTTTCTTGTGTCGGCCCATAAAAATGAGGTCAGATTAAAAAATCAAGTCGCAAAAATATTCGGTCCCTGCCTTTGAGCGAAATATCAAAATTTTATTTTTTTAATCTTGCCATGATAAGCTTTTATTGATAATTCACGGGGTGAAAAACCGAGGCGGACGCGACTGGGAACACCCGCAAAAACACCCGGCCAACAATATCATTACGCGGCAAGATGCCCCAAACCCGGCTATCGCTGCTGGCTAACCGGTTGTCGCCGAGCACAAAATACTCGTTGTCGCCCAAAGTCACCTTTTTGTCCGGCTGGTCATAAGTCATTACGCCGCTGGGAATATAAGACTCATTGAGCTCAAAACCTTCAGGGTGCTGCTGGTTAAAAATGTAAACGTGGCCCTGCTTGATCTGTACGGTCTCGCCAGGCAAGCCAATGATCCGTTTAATAAAAAATTGGCTGGTGTCTTTTGGGAAAAGCAGAACAATCACATCCCCGCGGTCAGGCTGGGAAAAACGGTAGCTCAGGCGATCAATAATCAAGTAGTCGCCATTGTGAAAATTCGGCAGCATAGACGACCCGCTGACCACAAACGGCTCGGCCACAAAGATGCGGAACGGAACAATAATTACCAGAGCAATAATCAAGATCTTCAACAGATCCCAAAAAAACCCCGCGACGGCCTTAATGCCCCCGCCATTGGCGGCAGGCTGAGGATTTTGTTTTAGTTCGTCCATAAAAATACTTCGATAAGTTTTGAATTCAAGTTGTGCGTCCACGCCGCAGCGGCCCGCTGGGCCCGATGTCTGGTGGGCAGAACTGGGCTTAAGCCGGCGACCCCTGCAATTTAAACCGAGCGCTCTAATTTACCCGGCCACAAATGGTGGACAATAGAGGACTCGAACCTCTGACCTCGCCGATGTGAACGGCGCGCTCTAACCAACTGAGCTAATTGTCCAAATTAACCATTTGCGGCATGGCCAACTAAACTAATTGTCCCGACGTATACAACTAAGCAATTTGGCTCTAAAAATATACCACCAGCCGGCCGGCATGGCAAGTCTTTAGCTTATTTTTTTGGCCAAAGCAAGCGGAACTGGCAACGGCTATTAACTTTCGCCAAGCTTTACGGTATAATAAAGGAACTTCTGGCTTATTGCAACATGAAAAATCTAGACTCCATTAACGTCCCGCCACCCCAAATCCAGACACTTGGCCCGCGTCATGTCAGCTTGCTGACCAAATCGCCTTCCCCAAAGCGCCCAAAGCGCCCGCTAAAAATTATTTTGGCGATCTTAGGGCTTTTAATTTTGATTTTGGGCAGCATAGTGGTCCAGCGCGCCCTCAATCTGTCGGATAAAATTTTTGTCGGCCGCAAGCTGTCCTTTTTCCAAAAAATCCAGGAAGTGCTGACCGGCGGTTCGCAGGTCCGGCTGGTCGGCGAAGACTTAGGCCAAGTCAACATCTTGCTGCTGGGAATCGGCGGCGAGGGCCACGACGGGCCGTATTTGACCGATACCATGATCTTAGCGCAAATCCGCCCCGACACCGGCGCCATTGTTTTAACGTCCATTCCCCGCGACTACTGGGTCAGCATTCCCGCCTTTCACGAAGCCAAAATCAACGAGGCTTTTTCCGACGGCTACCTCAAAAACCACGATTACGGCCAAGGCGGCGAAGTGGCCATGCAAACCGTAGGAAACCTGACCGGTTTGAATATCCCCTACTTCGCGGTCGTAGATTTTTCGGGTTTCGAAAAGGCCATTGATCAAATTGGCGGCCTAGACGTTAAAGTTGACCGCACCTTCACCGACTATACTTTCCCTAACGACGCCACTAACGGTTACTTGCCGCCGCAAACGTTTACCGCGGGCTGGCAGCACATGGACGGCCAGCGCGCCTTGATCTTCGCACGCAGCCGCCACGCCGACGGGCCGGAAGGTTCGGATTTCGCGCGCAGCGCGCGCCAGCAAAAAGTCATCCAGGCGTTCAAAGAAAAAGTGCTGAATCTGAACCTGATTACGGATTCGGGAAAAATTAACAGCCTGCTGAACATCTTTGCCGATCATTTCCATACCAACATCACCCCTGGTGAAATGTTTCGCATTCTTTCTTTGGTCAAACAGAACCACATAAACAATTTTTTGTCGCTAAGCCTAGACCCGGCCACCGAACTCATTTGCCCATACATCCGTCCCGACACCGGCGCCTACACCTTAGTACCCTGCCCGGGCAAAAACGAGACCGACGTACAGAACTTCTTTAAAAACGCGTTTTCCATTGGCAAGCTTAACCAAGAAAAAGCCGTCATCTGGATGAGCTCCAGCAACCACGATTCAGCCCAGTACCAGGACTCAGACCGCGCCCTCAAGCAAGCCGGGCTGACGGTCTGGGAGTTACCATATCAAGGCAGCAGCCTCAGCAAAAATATCTTTTACCAGGTTAATCCTAAACCGGCCACGGCGGAATTTTTAAAAAATACTTTAAACGCCACTGAGGTTACGCTGCCGCCGCCGGGCGTTAACGCCGACCCCAGCAAGGTCGACGTGGTGGTAGTTTTGGGCGGCGCGCCGACTCCGGAAATCCCCGAACAACCCTAATCAAACCAAAGGTATTATTTTTAACTCAACATGACCACTAAACGACTCCCTATAATTGCCATTATCGGGCCGGCTAACGCCGGCAAATCCAGCTTGCTCAACAAAGTCTCCGGCGGCCGGCTGGCCGTGACTTCAGATTTGGCTGGCACCACGCGAGACCGCCAATACATCGACACTTCCTGGAATGGCAAATCGTTCGCCTTAGTCGACACCGCCGGTTTTACAGACAACCGGCAGGACGAACTAGAACAAAACATTAATAAACAAATCGACCTGGCCGTGGCCGAAGCCGACATCCTGCTGCTGGTCGTCGACGGCCGACAGCCGCGTTCCAGCATCAACCAAAGCGCCCTAAAAAAAATCCGCAAACAAAAAAAACCGCTGCTTTTAGCGGTCAATAAACTGGAAGCCTTAAAGGAACGCCAGGAAAAACTGGCTGCATTCCAGAGCCTGGGCATTAAATCCATGTTCGGGGTGTCGGCGCTAAGCGGCGTGGGCTTAGGCGATCTGCTCGACGCCATAGCCGAACTGGCCGGCAAAGTAAAAACAAACGGGGCGGAACTTAAAAACGCCGGCATTTCCGTGGCCATTGTTGGCAAACCCAACGTTGGAAAGTCAAGCGTCTTTAATCAAATTTTGCAGGAAGAACGCGTGGTCGTTTCCCCCGTGCCCGGCACCACCCGCACGGCCATCGACAGCCGCATCACAATAGCCGACATTAATTACACGTTTATCGATACAGCCGGACTAAAGAAAAAAGAGTACCGTCAGGCCCAGGCCGACATTTTTTCCGGCTTCCAAACATTTAAGTCGATCCGCCGCTCGGACGTCTGCTTTTTTGTCATTGATGCCACCGAAGAAATTACCAAGCAAGACCAACGCATTGCCCAAGAAATTTTTTCACAACAAAAAGGCTGCGTTATTTTGGCCAATAAAATGGATGTCTACAAAGGCAGCCAAGAAAAATTGCGCGATTATCTCTCGCTGCATTTCCCCTTTTTGTGGATGTGCCCGGTGTTCTTTGTCTCCGGCAAAACCGGCCAAGGCCTAAGCGAAGCCATTGCGGCCACAAAACCGATCTTTGAGCGTCGCGGCAAAGAAATCGACAACCAGACCCTGTCGGAATTCCTAAATCAGGCCCTGAAAAAAAACTCGCCCAAACTCTTGCGCGACCAAAAAAAACCTAAGGTTTTTTCCCTGCACCAGTACGATGTCAACCCCCCCTCGTTCGAACTTTTAGTCAACCATCCGGCGGCGATTTCCATGCAGTTCCGCAAATTCCTGGAAAATTCCATTATCAAACACTTAGATTTTTGGGGCACGCCGATAGTTTTGCGCTTACGCGGCAAAGACAAAACCTAATTTTTTGCTATAATACTTCCATGAAATTGGTCGTCGGTCTTGGCAATCCGGGAGAAAAATACAAGAACACCCGCCACAACGCGGGCTTTTTGGCCATCGATTATATTTTAAACGACGGCGATGGTTTTATGACAGCCAAACCCAGCAAAGAGTTCAAATCCGAACTCTGGACCTGGCAGCAGGACGGCGCAAAGACCCTGTTTTTAAAACCGCAAACCTACATGAATGACAGCGGCCAGGCGCTGAAAGTTATCTGCAACTTTTACAAACTTGACCTGGCCCGAGACTTGCTGGTGATCCATGACGAAGTCGATTTGCCTTTCGGCGACATCCGAATATCCTTAGACTCCTCGGCCGCAGGCCACAATGGCGTACAAAGTATTATTAACGAGCTGGGCGGCAAAAATTTCCAACGGTTGCGCATCGGCATTGAAACCCGCGCTTCGCGCAGCGAGCTTCCTACCGACGCCTTTGTCCTGCAAAATTTTACTGACGACGAACTCAAACAATTGCATGACAAAATCCTGCCGCAAGCCAAACTGGAAATCATTAACTTTTTAGCAAACTAAAAAAACGCCTTACCGGCGTTTTTTGACAGACATTTTTTCAAGGCGGTATTTTTGGAACCTTGGCTTGTTAGACCAAAATTGCGCCCGCTACCCTACCTGCAAGTGAAAGATCCCAGACAATCGCCTAGAAACTTTACTTGGTGCTAAGAGCGCGTGATAGGAGGGATGACACGTGCTTTCGCAACTTGCAAATAGGGCGGCAGGCGCAAACGAAAAAAACCTTCAAAATAAATCAATAGCTTTATATATTATTATACTCCTTTTTTATGACTTTGTCAAGACTGAATTTAACCCATATTTTTGACAAAAATAACTAATTGGCCAGCCAACTTACCAATGGACGCGCCAGCCTCACTATATATACATGCTTTTAATCTCTTGCCGCAATTTGGGCCAGCGAGGCTAATGAAGCTGTATCGATATTTTGAAGACTGGCGCGCGGCTTTTTTGGCAACCGCGAGGCAACTTTCCGCGGCAGGCATTGAGCCCGAGATTGCCGAAATATTCTTGCGCCATCGCGAAAAACTGGATTTAAACGCCGAGGCGGAAAAGTTGCGCGCGCATGGCATTGGCCTGCTGACATTTACAGACAGCTCTTACCCGAAACTACTTTTAGAAACAGAAAAATTTCCGCCGCTGCTTTACTATCGCGGCGCGCTCGGGCCGGGGGATGAATTATGCCTGGCCATGGTCGGCACGCGCATGGTCACAACCTATGGACGGCTAGCCACGCCGCGTTTGGCCGGCCCGTTAGCCGAAGCCGGCGCGATAATTGTTTCCGGCATGGCCTTTGGGGTTGACGCCCTAGCGCACCAGGCCGCCGTGGAGCGCGGCCGGCGTACCATTGCCGTACTGGGCGGCGGCCTGGACGAAAAAAGTCTTTACCCTAAAGCTCACGGCCTATTGGCCCAGCAGATTTTAGATACCGGCGGGATGCTGCTGAGCGAGTACCCGCCACTCACGCCGAACTTTAAACAAAATTTCGTGGCGCGCAACCGCATTATTTCCGGCATGTCCGTGGCCACGGTCGTGATCGAATGCAATCTAAAAAGCGGCAGCCTGATTACCGCCAAATACGCGCTCGAACAAAACCGCGGCGTTTATGCCGTCCCCGGACCGATTTACGCCGAGCAGAGCCAAGGCCCGAATAATTTAATTAAAATGGGTGCTAAGTTGGTCACTGACGCCATTGATATCCTCGAGGACCTAAATTTACAGCACTGGCCCGAGCAGCAGCAAGCGCAAAGCGGTTTTGATGATTCGCCGGCGGAAGCAGCCTTGCTCCAGGTTGTTGCCCACGAACCGCTGCACATAAACGAAATTGTGCGGCAAAGCCAGCTCTCGTTAGCGGACGCGACTTCAGCCTTGACGTTTTTGGAAATGAAGGGCAAAATTAAAAATCTAGGCGGGCAACAGTATGTGCTTAGCAGATAAATTATTCCGATTGCATTGATTGACCTAAACGGATATTGATCATTAGTAAACATCATGAACCCACGGACAAAAATTGCCATCACGATTTCCTTACTGCTGATTACTGTTCTGATCGGCGGTTACTTTGTGTTCCGCCACGTCGGCGCGCGCCGCTCGATTTATCGCGCGCCGGCCGAAAACAACAAAACACTCAGCGATTTTTACCAGCAGGCGCAAAGCTTACGCGGCAATATGCCCGCCCAGGACACAGCCGAATTTTTGGCCGTTGGCGACATTATGCTGTCGCGCAACGTGGCCGCTGGCATCCACGGCGACTACAATGTTCCCTTCGAAAAAATGTCGGGCATTTTAAGCGCCACCAATTTTAACTTTGCCAATCTGGAATCGCCATTTGATCCGGCTTCTAAGGGGATCATTGGCGGCCACTCCTTGGTATTCGGCGCGCCGGCGCAGCTCATAGCCGGGCTGACGTATAACAACTTTCAAATTTTGAATTTAGCCAATAACCACGCCATGGACCAGGGACTTGCCGGCTTGGATTTTACGCGTTCGCTGCTGGATCAAAACCATATCCTGCACGAAGGTACGGGAGATAGTTTGGAGCAAGCCTGGCAGCCGGCGGCCGTGGCAGCCGGCGGCATGAAAATTTGCTTTGTGGGGGCGTCTTACGCCTCGACC
>JAGWQI010000101.1 GCA_028870105.1 Patescibacteria group bacterium | reverse complement strand
ATCGTCCCCAAATCATTTTTTAAAGGCAAATAAGTGGTCTTTCCCACGATCATGCCGTAAGCGCCGTCGCGGTACTGGAAACCTCCGTCAAAAGCCGCCGCCAGACCGCCGCTTTGCACAATGCTTTTTGGCACCCTGCCAGTGCCATATTTGCCGACTTTGCCGCCCGGCTCCACCGTGCCGGCAACGCTGCCCAGCGTCAAGGCGGAGGTGTCTATTTTTACCAAAGACACTATAGCAAAATCTCTTGTTGAATCCGGCCGGACAAAAGTATAGGCCATAACTTCTTTGTCGGGGAAAATATTGAGCGGAATGTTATTCCAGACCCCTTCGCCCGGCAAAGCTGTAAAAGCCGGGTTGGGGGTTAAGGATGACAGGTCAAGGGATGACGGCATGGCCGGTTCGGGGTGAGAGCCTAAAAATTGGGGAGCCAATGGTTTTTTGAAATCATAAACAACCTTAGTGGCTTTGTCGGAAAAATTAAAAAATAATTTTTCCACAAAAATCACGTTGCTGTCGCCAAAAATTGGGCGTAAATATTTATCGGTAATTTCTGCGGCCGCTGAGGTGTCGAATTTTATGAACAGCATCCCTATAATTGTCAGCGCCGCAAAACTTAAAATGAAAATTTTTAAATACTTCCAAAGAACTTTTGGCCAAATGGGCCGTTGCGTTTGAATCTGGATCCTAGGTGATTGAAAATAATTGGGCATAACTAGTGTTAATCATAACATTAATTAATAAGTTGGGGTTCCGTTTTGCTCACGCTTGCTTAATCTTAAGCGAATAAAAGCCAGGACAGAGGGCAAAACGGACAAGGCTAATATTCCAAAGACTACACCTAAAACGTAGCGGTCGGCATTGGGGATAATTTGAGCCAAATAATAACCGATCAGGCTTAAGCCAATGATCCATAAGGCCGCCCCCGTGATATTATATATCGCAAAATTTCTGTACCGCATGCTGCCAACTCCCGCCAAAATGGGCGCTATAGTGCGCAACAAAGGCACAAATCTCGCGGCAATTAAAGCCTTGCCGTCGTGTTGTTGGTAAAATTTTTCTGCCCGCCGAATATTGTCGGGATGCAGCAAGACGGAACGGTTGCGAGTAAATACTTTACGTCCGAATTTTTTACCCAAGCCATAGCCGAGCGAATCGCCGAGCACGGCTGCCAAAAACGCGACTAAAATCAAAGCCATCAAATTCAAATATCCGGCGGATGCCAAAAAGCCCGCGGAAAACAACAAAGTATCGCCGGGCAGGAAAAACCCAACCAGGATACCTGTCTCCGCAAACAAGATGGCAAATATAGTAATATACCCGCCGGCTCTAATAATTGTAGTGGCATCAAACAAATTCATAAACTACCATTATGTTATTGACTATTAAGAACGTTAAGCAGATTTTCCAAAGCGTTCTTGGCGGTCTGTTTGTTGGGATTAACGGCCCGAACTTCGCGCAGAACCTTATCTATCGCGCCATCTACTTGTGTCCACTTGGCCGGATCTTTGGGCTTGAGGCGCGCTTCGGCATTATCCCATTGATACTCCAAGTCATTGGCGCTAGTATTGGCACCTGACATATTATTGGCAATTACAAAATTCAGCATATCCTGGGCAATAGTAGTAAAATTTGAAAGGTCGCCCAGCTTCG
>JAGWQI010000049.1 GCA_028870105.1 Patescibacteria group bacterium | reverse complement strand
GAGCCGGCTCTTGGCCAAATGACTTCAACTGATCTGTCGGGCACTGCTTGGAACCGGCCGGGAAAAATTATCTATCAGCCCGCAAAAGACAGCTGGGATCACCAACTGGCCAGCGGACCAACCGTGGTTTTGGGGCCGGATAAAATTTGGCGCCTCTATTACACCGGCATTGGTAGTAAGAATGGCATTGGCCTTTTGACTTCCCAAGACGGCAAGGCCTGGACGGCTTACGGTCAGAATCCGGTGTTCCAGGCCGCGCCGGGGGAGTGGGATGACGAAATTTTGGAGCAAGCGGTGGTTTACGCTCGCGGGCAATACTATATGTGGTACTCGGGCTGGAAGGGGGAATTAAAACCCGACACCTCAATTTCTATTGGCCTGGCGACCTCGCCGGACGGCATCCACTGGACGCGTTACCAAAAGAATCCGGTCATTAAGCCCGGTCCGCCAGGTTCCTGGGACGACTTGCGCGTGTTGGCGCCGGATGTAATTGTGGAGCCGGACGGCTCGCTCTTAATGGCTGCTTACGGCCAGTCGCGCAAAGATATTGGCCAGGCCGCGGGTTTTATTGGTTTTTGGCGGGCGAATTAGGGCAGGTAAATTTTGCTTAACGGCCTGTTGAAAAAAAAAGCCAATACTGCTAAAATGTCAAAGACGTTCGGGAGTAGCTCTCCGCCAGCCGGCGGAGGTAGAGCAATAAGCTTATGTGGCACAATGTTCTACATTTATGCAATTTATAATAAGGTTCACGGCAAGACATATATTGGCCAGACGCGAAACTTAGCCGAACGTTTAAGTTTGCATAATAAGCATGTGCTGAAAGGCTACACTTCAAGGTTTGATGGCGAGTGGAAACTGATATACTCAGAAAATGTTACTACCCGCCAAGAAGCCCTGAAGCGCGAGAAGCAATTAAAAAGCTATCGCGGAAGGGAGTTTATAAAAAGTTTCATTCGGGAGTAGCTCAGCGGTAGAGCAATCGGCTGTTAACCGATGGGTCGTGGGTTCGAATCCCACCTCCCGAGCCATTGAAAAAAGTATCACCCACGCGGGGGTACTTTTTTTAATTGATTTGGGTTTGGTTGGATGGCGATGAGTCCCCCTTGGCCGTCCGAAGCCTTGGCGAAGGACGGCTCCCGAGCCAACAAAAATCGCCCATATTTGTGGGCGACTTTTGTTGGGCAGCGTGGACGGGTAGAACTTTTGGTGATATGCTGTAAGCAGATAAATTCCCAAAAAGCAAAAATGGAAAATACAAATGTTCCTCAAATGACGCAGCAGGTTTTAGCAGGAAAAAAATGGTATAGTCCAACCCTTTTATCCATAGGCTTCGTTTTAGTTTTGGTTGGGGTAATTTTGATTTTTGCCAGCCCACGACACTATTATCCGTCCTCCTGTTGGGGACATTTGGGTTGTAATTATTTACAAATGCAATATAACTTTTTAATATTCGTAGGAATTTTCTTTGAGACGATAGGTTTCGCTGCCGTCTTTAATGGTTTCTTTCCAAAAATTAAAGCTATAAAAAAAGTACTACTCACTATAGTGGTCATTGTCGCAGTCTTAATAATTACTAGGCTAATAATTCAGGCCGCAATACCTGCTTTAGTATTTGTAAACTAAATGGCTAAAGGTTTGGTATATTTATATAGTCAGCTTGCCCCTGTATTACAGTTCTAACGGCGTCCGCCGTGTTGAGCCGCAAAAGCACTTTTTAATTAAGAGTGCTTTTGTTAAAGGAATAAGGAGTAACCGAACTTTTTTTGCAAGATTTTATATTTTGATGAAAGCGAATTATCTATGTTATTATACAAACAGTTATGAGCGGTGTTGAAGATGAAACGAATAAAGTTTACCGCCTATCAAGACCAAAGGCCTACTTAATATGCATTGGCTTATTTGTTGTTGCCTTTGGGTTTGCGTATCTCTTTTTTAGACTCACAAGCCATCCAAGTCCCTCCCTGAGCACCCCTTCTTTACGGCTAAACAGCACTAATTTAAAATACACTAACCCTCTGATACTATCCTCCAGCCTGGGCGACAAAAAACAATTTACCGAGTACAAGCCATTAGAAAATGAAGTCAACCAATTCATAACTCAAGCTAGGGCCGAAGGCAGTTTGTTAGATTTGGGTATGTACTATCGGGACCTGACCGATGGTAGCTGGACCGGGGTTAATGAAGACGACAAATTTTCTCCAGGGAGCCTACAAAAGGTACCTTTAATGATTGCTTATTTAAAACTTTCAGAGACAGACCCAGCAATTTTAAATGAAAAACTAATAGATAATTTAACCAGCGACGTAAATTCAATTCAATCTATAAAGCCCGCTCATAGTATACAATATGGCCAAAGCGCTTCTGTTTTGGACCTGATTAAGCTGATGATAGGGTTCTCCGATAATAATGCTACCGATGTTCTTTTTAACAATATTGACCACAATAACTTAAAGGAAGTTTTTTCCGACTTAGGTGTCAACTTTAACGAGAACACAACCCATAGCGACTATATATCTACCAAACAATTTGCGCTATTTTTTAGAATTTTATACAACTCTACCTATTTGGACTGGTATAATTCTGAGCTCTCTTTGTCTTTAATGACGCAAACGGATTTTAAGGACGGACTTGCGGCCGGAGTTCCTGCAAACATTCCGGTAGCCCATAAATTCGGAGAAAGCTACGATGCCTCGGAAGCTCCGCCAGGCGGCTATCCTCCTGAACAACTTCACGATTGCGGCATTATATATTATCCCAAACACCCTTACATTCTTTGTGTAATGACTAAAGGGGTCGTACCTGTTACCAAAAACTCCGACAACGTATCAAGCCTGGAAAAAGACATCCAAACCGTTTCTTCCATGGTCTACGCAGATGTCCAAAATCGGTACCATTAACCGTTGTGGTTTCGTGTGCTATTATTTTTCATTCCAAACAGGTACGAACTGTTTTTAGGACCCCGAGCCAAATCAAAAATTCTCAATATTGATTGGGGATTTTTGAATTACAGATTGTAAAGAGTTAATGACGCCGGGACTGGGAAGGTGTATAATTTAAGTGTACAAAAGTCGCAGCCGCGGATTTTGCCGAAATAAATATGAAGAATAAAATTACTTCCAGCCTTTCCCAATTTTTAAAAAATACTTTGTTCATTACCAAAGTGCCGCCCTATGGCAACAGCATTTTTTATTCGCTCGGTTTTTTAGGCCTCACCTGTTTTGCCGTCCTAGTTGTTACGGGCACGCTCATGGCGATGATGGGCACGGTTTGGTGGCTGCGCAACCCGGTTGGGATGTTTATGCGCAGTGTCCACTTGTGGTCCACGCAGATGTTCGTGGCGATTATTGTTTTGCACGGGTTGGTGGTCTTTACCACCAGCGCTTTTAAGCCGCCACGGCGGCTTACGTGGATAATTGGCGCCGTAGTTTTTTTGTTTTTGTTGCTGGAAACGGAATTTGGTTACTATTTGCGAGGCGATTTTTCCTCGCAGTATCGGGCGCTGCAAGGAGCGGACTTTTGGAATGGCGCGTACTTGGGGCGCTTAATTAATACCTTAAGCCATTCTCAGGTCTACGGGATTCACGTGATTATTTTTCCCGCGATTATATTTGTGCTGGTGGCGGTGCACTATGCTTTAGTTAAAATTCGCGGCATAGCCAAACCCTACCGCGCGACAGAAAAAATCAATTTGGTTCCCGCTTCCCACCGGCGGCTGTTTGTGCGCGGCGGGGTTTTGGTCGCGCTCGCTGTTGTTTTAGCCCTAGTGTTTCCCTCGCCGCTTATGGAGCCCGTTAGCATCCAGGGTTTAGCCACCCACGAACCCGTCCTCGTTGCTCAAACGCTGGTTGATGAATACAGCCAGAAATCCGACACCGCCACCTACTTGGATTCCATTGATCCTTATAGCTACGACACCAAAGATATTTATGTTGCTAAGCCGTATGCGGCATATGTGGCCTCAATTCACGGCGTGGATGAATGGAAAATTTTCCAGCAGCAACCCGCGGAAACGCAGCAGCGGCAAGTAGACGCCGTTAATACTTACTTACAAACATTAGACAGCGCCAGCCAGTTGCCAAAGGTTGGCACCACGGACGCCCGGCAGCCATTTTTTTTCGTGATTTATTCCTTGGTAGCCATGGCGCAGAATGGTTCGTACCAAAAGTTTGTAGACGGCTTAAATCCAAACGCCACGCCTACCTATTCCTTACGCTTTTTGAGCGACACCGGCGCGTTGGAAGACGAGGCAAGCCAGCTGCATATTACTACTGAGCAGTGGGGCATGATTCGCGAAGCGGGTAATAAAATTCCGCCTGGCGCTTGGTGGCTGGCCCCTTTGGGCCTGCTCAACCATACGGTGCTGGCCAATGACGCGAGAGGCGACCGCGACGGCGCGGAAATTTTAGGCCTGCTCATGCTGATTTTAATATTATTCCCGTATATACCGTATTTAAACCGGTTGCCCGAGAAGCTGCATATTGCGCAGTGGATTTGGAAAGCAAAATGACAGTTCTGTTTAATGATACTCCAAATCAAATTGAACAAGGTACCTCCCAGGGCCGTTCACCCATCAAAAATATACCCATACCCATAGATATATTTTTGTTTGCGGGGATTTATTTTTTACGCGGATAGCCAGGCGGTTTGTATGCTATAATATATATAGAAGTCTTAAAGGCTCGCCCAAGTAGGGCGGGTTTTATTTTTTAAGATTATTATTTAAAAAAATATGAAGCCAAAATTTCTGTTAACGTATTTCCTAATATTCATCTTTTCTCACATTGTTGCCTACTTTTTCGCCGGGATCATTTCGAATGCGCTGGGCGTATTTGCCTTTTACCCCCCGTCGCCAACGGCGCTTTCGTACTTACGAAACCCGCACGATCCAATTGTCTGGAAACTTATGTTCCCCGCGCAAATATTACGCGCGTCACTTTATGCCATAGTCTTTCTCCCGCTGTTTAAGTGGATCAAAGCACAGGGCCAGTTGAAAGGAGGCCTGATTATTGGCTCCATTCTATTCTTTATTGGCTACGTTGCGGCGTCCGGCGGGCTTATTGAGCACGAAGTGTTTTTTACGGAATACCCTTTGCGCTTTGCTTTAATATCGCTGCTTGAAATAGCAACCTATTCATTCGTTTTTGGACAGTTAGTAATAAAATTAACAAACAAGTACTTATATGAAGCGTAACTGGTTTTTGATTGCCTTGGCAATCTTGTTAGTAGGCTTTGCGGTTTATTACCTGAAGTTTTCGGCTAAGCCCGCCCAAAAAGCGGCCCCCACTCCCACCTCAAACGCCGAAACTCCCTACCCGAATACACAGAGCGCCATTCAGGCTTTTTTGGCAAACAAATATAACAAACCGCTGTCCGAAGTAAAGGTGACTGTGCAAAAAGAAGTCCCGGGATTTGCGGAAGGCAGCGTTTTGTTTGGACAGGGCGGACTGGGCGAAGGCGGGATGTGGCTTGCCGTTTTGGGCAATGGCTGGAATGTGGTCTGGGACGGCAACGGCAATGTTGATTGCAATAAAATGCGGCAGGAATACGGTTTCCCGGATTCAATTCTCGTACCGAATTTTTGCAATTAATTGGTACCGGGATCTTGGGGCTGCCCTGGTTGTCGTCACAAAAACTGCAGGACCAGTATTAAAACGCACGATCTAAATGATCGTGCGTTTTTTTGTAAGATGTCGGTTGATTTTTTACGCCTTCTTCTCGGCAAAATCGCCAATGTACGGCAGCTTGTACTTTTCGCCGTGGTAGGCCTTTATAATCAGTACGATCACCAGGATTAAAGTACCCAGGCTAATGAGCGGGCTAAGCAAGGCGCCTAAGACCGGCACGTAGCCCAAGATTATGGAGAGCACAATTAAGGCTACGGACAGCACGGTGGACTGCATGGCGTGGAAGCGCACGTAAGCGTCCTTGGAGGTTACGTAAAAATATATGCCGGTAATAAACCCTAACACATACGACAACGCGGCAGCCGCGTGCGGGGTCATTCCCGCCGCCGGGGCCGGGGCTTGAGGTTGCTGGGGTTGATTTACATTGTCCATTTGAGTTTGTTCTAGTTAAGTCTTAAACTTGCCTTAAGCATAGAAACTTTTGCCCTGGCTGTCAAACATAAAAAATACCTATGGAAATAGGTATTTTTACTGATGACCGCTGCTGGGAAAAGGGGTATAATAAAAGCAGGCCGCCAAAAGTTCCATGCAAAAGCCGGCTTCGTAACATTTACGCTATGAAAAAAATTTATTTGGGTGTTGGTTTATTAGTCCTATTATTTATTGGTTACGCGATTCCAAAATTTTTAATTAATGAGCCATTTGGCGGCAGAGACATCACATCCGGTACGAGACTGGAATCTAACGGCCAAAGAAGGACAGTTTACTTTTGCGGAGGTTCCGAACAAGACCCTGATGTCTTGGCTGTTGGCCATTTAAGCACAATTCAAAAGTTGCTCACAATTAAATTCATTTTTTCCAATGAAGATTTGGTAAGAGATAAAAATATATACAAAGCTTACACCTGGTTTGGCATCCCTGTTGCCACGATAGAGCTGGATTGCAAAACCGGCACATTTCAAACTACAAGCGGTTTGTAGCTTAGAGTTAACCGGCTACTAAACGCACTTTACCTAGATATTGTGCCCCCGCCATATAGAAAAACCCCAATTTTTAGTAGGGGGTTTTTGTTTGGGCACCACTCCCCAGCCCTTGATTTCTCAAAGATTTTTTGATATGATTAACAATTCCCAAGGAGGTTATTCGGAATCGTAACTCAATTTTCACCGAGGTGACCATGGCAGAAGAAAAAGTTGAAACGGTACGGCAGATGATCGCATACCTGAAGCAAAAGCTTGAAATGCTGGGCTTCGTAATGGCGTTTCTCTCTTTCCATCCGGCTGATAATATGGCGGAGGGGCAGGAAGTTATTCCCCCCGTCTATCACATCATCAACATGGCCGGTTACCACCCCAACAAGGCCCTGATCGTCGGCGTAAGTTTTCAGGGCGGATCGGCGGGCCTGCATTCGCCTCCGGTTCATTTCCACCTTCTGGGGGAACTGAAACCGAGGGAAAATGTGTACCCAGGTGACATCCACGAAGAACTCGAGCCGTTCGGCCTACCGGGAGGCATGTCGCCGCAGTTCGAGATTGAGATCGACGAACGCTCTCTGCCGGACAATATTCGATGTCAGTTCGTACCGGCCGTGGATGAAGCTTGCGTTCGAATCCAGCGCCTAGTAACGGGTCTATATGAGGACGTAATCGTGGATCGGTTCACCACCGAACTCTATTCCTTCCTCGGGTTCGTCCCCCAGTACTCGGATGAACACTTGCGGCGGTGGCAACACCGCGAGAAGACGCCGGGACTGCACTACAAATACACAGACCGGCCCTACGTTTGGGCGGCGCTTCAGACGTTCCCGGACGGCTACATCAACTACGATCCGAAATAAGACAACAACCACTTTTAGGAGCGTTGCGTTTGGGGCAGCCCCACTCGCAACGCTTCTGTTTATTTATGCACAATACAACCCAGCCGTGCTACAAATATCAAATTTCAACGGCACACAATATAAAGTTATCAAACCTATACTATAGTAGGGGCTTTATTTATTTGACAACTATTTTAATATAATATATCATTCAACCATATGGTTGAATATGTTTATCCTGCCCATAAGGGCGGGACAATACAGCTAGACTTGGTGTTTGGGTCTTTAAGCGACAAAACCAGGCGCGACATTTTAAAGCGCGTCAGCCACCGGCGGCTAAGCGTCGGCAAAATCGCCAGTCACTATAAGCTGAGCTTTGCCGCCGTAGCCAAACATTTAAAAGTTTTAGAAAATGCCGGACTAATTAGCAAAACCCGGCAAGGCAAACAGCAAATCATCAGCATTGCCCCGCATGGCCTTGCCGCCGCCAATATATACTTAAAAGATTTTGAAAAACACTGGCAGCAAAGGCTGAACAGGCTGGATAATTTTTTAAAATCAAAATAATTTTAACCGGTGCCATTATACCGAAGTCAGGAATATGGATTCCGGATAAATTCAACAGCAATGTGAATTTTCCGGAATGACACCAAACAGCGCCTCTGGCAAACATAAGATTCCCGCTTTCGCGGGAATGACAAAGGCAATATTATTAAGTTAAGCAAATTATGGCCAAAATAGTTACAACCAGCGCGGTGCACAAGCTGCCGCCGGATCTAAAAAAAGCCGTTATGGATTCCCCTAAGGCCCTAGCGATTTGGAACAGCATTACGCCGCTGGCGCGCAACGAGTGGATCTGCTGGGTAATTTCCGGCAAACTGCAGGAGACCCGGGGCATTCGCATTAACAAGGCAATATCCAAAATGTCAGGCGGCATGCGAAGGCCCTGCTGCTGGATTGGCTGCATTCATCGCAAAGACAAAGCCATAAGCCCTTCGGTGCAATTCGTACTGAATCGGCAGGCTAAAAAATAACTTCAATTAAACAAGCCGGCAATAAAATTCGAAAAACGAATATCGAAAATCGA
>JAGWQI010000100.1 GCA_028870105.1 Patescibacteria group bacterium | reverse complement strand
CGCTTATTTACGCAGCCGACTTTTACCAAACTTTAAAAATCTCCCGGGTGCCGGTGGCATACATATCCTGAAAGCCTTTCATTTTCTCCATGGATTTCTTCATTTCTTCGCTAGGGTTCATATACTCTTCTTGCGCCTTTTCCCAGGCCGCCACGCCGTCATACTTAGACACCATTACGACGCGGTGGTACTGTCCGGTCAAGTCAGTCATTATATTTACCAGATGCGGGTCATTGGCCATAACTTCCTTAAACATTTTGGCCGCTTTGGAAGCCTGCCCGGGCTTGCACACAAACGTATCGTGCACGATGATCATTGTCATTCTCCTTTGCCGAGTTAAATCGGCGATTAATTAATTTATTTTGAGATCCAAAAACCTATATAGCCGGCCTGCTTGCCAATGTCATTATGGGACTGACCATAAGCGGCCATCAGTAGCGAGCCGTCCGGCTCCACCAGCACGTCCGGCGCCAGCACCCGCAAATCATCCCAGCTGCCTTTTGAACCGGGCACCAGGACCGGATTATTTGGATTGCGTGTCCAATTAATGCCGTCGGTAGAAGTGGCCAGACCTATGGAAATAACAGTGTCTGGTTTTAATTCCCCTTTCCAGCCCGAGTACCACATATAATATTGACCCTTAGTATAGACAACCGACTGTTCCAAAATTTCGTCGTCCCAGGCGCCGCTTTGCGCGGCGAATACCGGATTATGTTCATACGGCGTCCAGTTAATTCCGTCTTTGGAAATTAGCAGGCCAATGCCGTTTTGGCTGCCGATGCCGGTATAATACAGCCGCCACTCTCCGTCCGGCCCTTTAACTACAGCGGGCCCGCTGACTAACTGGTGATCCCAGCTGTCTTTGGCGGGCTGATAAATAATTTTTCCCGGCCGACTCCAAGCAGTGCCCGACAAATCGGTCGAGGTCATTTGCCCTATGGCCGGCTCTACAAAACCTTTTTCTTTGTAACCCAAATACCACATAGTCAGCACCTGGCCGGTCAGTTTGACTTCCGGCGTTTCCACAAATTTGTCCCACTGCCCGTTTTGTCCTATGGGAATTATTGGGTTGTCGGGAGCGATGGTTAGTTTGCTTAGCTGCGATGACGGACCGGCGGCTTTGGCAATATAGGGCCCGTTTGAACTATAAGAGCCGTTGATTTTTTGGATGCCGATGGCCGCAAACCACACTGACAGCTGCCCGGAAGGATCCTGCCAAATCGCCGGATCGCTCACGCCGCCGCAGGTCCAGGAAAAACAGTCCCCCGGCTTGATGACCGGATTGCCCGCGGCTTCCTGCCAAAGGACGCCAAAAGTGGGACCGATTATGGCCTTTTGCGGGACGCTGGCCGGCTGCTGCGTCTTGAGAATTAAAACCGTGCCGGCTATGGCCGCGGTCACGCCGCCAGTGATAACTAAAATTCTTTTAAGCATAAAATCAAGTTACTGCCTAAATTGGCGCAGGGACAAATGTTTAACCACTTCGGAAACCTGCATCCAGAAAAACGCCCAAATCCAAATTAGAATAACCCAAGCTAAAGGTGCGGGGGCCATAAACCAACCGGCCAAAGCCACAACTGTGGCCACGGCTTGGGTCAGGCCGGTGGCAACAATTACCGGGCGGCTGGGCAAAAATTTGTCCCAGCGTTTTTTGGTGTGCGCCACGTAAATAAGCATATGCCCGCCGACGGTCAATTTT